>DAOVGD010000036.1 GCA_030672555.1 Desulfobacterales bacterium | reverse complement strand
CAATCATCAATCATCAATCATCAATCCCCCTCTATCCTGATCAAAATAGTCTCGCCTTGAACCACCGGAAGGCTGTCGATCTCCTTAAGCGCGTTTTGGACATCAACCTCCCGGGCCTTGTGAGTAATCATTACAATGGGGACACTTCCACTTGTCACCCTTCCCTTTTGCTGAACCGATTCTATGCTGATCCGGTGCGCTCCAAGCACCCCTCCAATCTTTGAAAGGACCCCAGGGCTGTCTACAGCAGTGAAGCGAAAATAATATTTGGTCTCCAGGTCATCAATCTTTTTAATACGCCGGTCGCGAACAGCGCCTGCCTGACACCCTATTGCCGGAACCCTTCCGACAGCACCATATAGAATGTTTCTGCCGATATCAACCAGGTCGCTTACCACAGCGCTTCCTGTCGGCATCATTCCGGCCCCCCGGCCGAACAAAAGAATATCCCCTGCCATGTCTCCGGTAATGCTAAGTGCGTTAAAGGAACCATTCACATTGGCAAGCATACTCCCTGCCGGGATCATAGTGGGATGCACCCTTGCCTCCACAGCATCCCCTGTGTCCTTTGCAATGGCAAGGAGCTTGATCCTGTACCCGAACTGTTGGATAAATTCTATATCAAGCGGAGTTATCTTTGAAATGCCCTCAGTATATACGGCATCCAGGTTAATAGGTATACCAAAAGAAAGCATCATAAGTATGGCCAGTTTGTGGGCTGTATCAATCCCTTCCACGTCAAAGGTGGGATCTGCTTCGGCATACCCTTTTTCCTGTGCTCTCTTCAATGCTGTCTCAAAAGAGGTACCCTCATCCGTCATCTTGCTCAGGATATAGTTGGCCGTGCCGTTCAGGATTCCGAAAAGCATTTTAACGCGATTTGCGACCAGACCTTCTTTGATGGAATGAATCAGGGGGATCCCACCCCCCACACTCGCCTCAAATGCAACCTCCACGCCCTGTTTTCCGGCTGCGGCAAATATCTCATTCCCATGTTTTGCAAGGAGCGCTTTATTTGCGGTGACAATATGCTTTCCGTTGGCAATAGCCTGAAGGACAAAAGACCTGGCAGGCTCATATCCTCCGATCAGTTCCACTACGATATCGATTTCAGGGTCATTCAATACCTCGGAAGCATCCGTGGTTAAAATGTCAGGCTGTATCGCCACCCCACGATCCGTGGTGATATCCAGATCGGCAATTTTCTTTAAAATAAGAAGCGCTCCCAGACGAGATTCAATAAGGGGGCCGTTTTCAATGAGTATCTTAACCATTCCGGCCCCCACAGTGCCAAAGCCCAATAATCCGATATTAATTGATCTCATAATGAAGTCCAGAGTTTTAGAGTTAAAAGTTAAAAGTTAAGAGTTAAGAGTTAAGAGTTAAAAGTTTGGATACTCAATTCAACGCTAATCAATCCGCAGATTACGCAGATTACACTGATTTCAAAAGGTCCCAGAATATATCTGCGAAAATCTGTGAAATCTGCGGATATAACTTTGATGGTTTCGTAAAAAGTCAGATTCAGTGGATGTGTCATCTCGACCGCAGGGAGAAATCTTATATTGTCAGCATATTACAGAATAAAGATTTCTCGCTTCGCTCGAAATGACAAGTTGTTGAGACTTTTTACGAAGTCATCAACTTTAATACAATAAAGATTTGTTTGATAACATAAAAAATGGGCAAATGCAAAAAGCACAACTTTACTTTCCTTGCAATAACATGATATAAAAGAGATAGTGTTAATTGTCCGTTGTTAAATCACCAATTAAATATACAATCAATGTCATTAACTTAATAACTGTCAAAAACGGGCGCCATGGGTTAAGCCCTGCCCGCACGTGCCCTATGCCGCCTCGCCTTGTCCTGACCGCTCTTGTCTTGCGTAGCAAGCGGGTCGGCTGTTGGGCGAGGTAAACTCGCCCCTACAAAAACTTATGGGTAAGGATTAGCCTTGGGGGGAGAGGGTTGCCGACTTCGTCCCGCCCTGCAGGACTACGACGGCTGAAAGGGCGGGGGATGTGAACGGTTACAACCGACAACAATCAACAGGCGTTACAGGAGGTTTTATGTCAGAGAAGATACTACCTACAAAAGATTCAAACAAGGTTCCGAAAAAAAGCTGGTGGGCCAACCTGTTCGAACGGCTGGAAAAGGCAGGTAAGGAAGTACAAAAAAATGCATGCCGTCATTGAAGCCCCGGCGGCAGCGCTCGCAGGTAGGCGAGTGATAAGCAACCCGCAACAAAGATTATGTTATTAAAAGAGACGTTTTCCGATAAAAGATTTGACTCAGAGGCGCTCCGGCGCAACCTGGAGGAGACCGCCTACACTCCCACAATAGACGCGAAATGCAGACCACTTCTTGATGTGATTCAGTCATATCCCGGGCTCCACGCACAAGCCGAATCCTTTCTCTATGAACTGAGTCATCCCCTAAAAAATTGGCAATTCATTATTGCTGAGTTGAAAAAATACGCTTTTAAGAATTTTTCCGTCTATGAAAAGGACAGAAGTGCCCCTCAGGTTGTTGCCGTTATATGCGAAATATTTCTGGAGGCAATAGGATGTCTCACCGATGCTGATCAGCGTCAAAATGCCGTGGAATACACACTCCTTTACCTGGAAAAGCTCGCCGGCAGTGAGAACATGCTCAACACTGCCCACAAACCGTTTATCCACTGTTTTGAAAAACTCCACGGACTGTCGGACGAAAACTTTTTCTCTGTTGTTACCAGTTTTTATCCGCTCCATCGCATAGGCAGACTCCTGCTTGCAAACGCACCGAAAGAATTCGATCTTTCGGTCTTTAATGCACTCCTTATCCGTTCGCTCAAGCAATGTTACGAATACTGGGCGCGGGAAGATGACCTGTCTGTCTGGTTTGTTGAAAAAAGAACAACATCTATTCCTGATGAGCGACTTCAGCAGGTTCTTCAACCAGTATCCCACTCCCATTTTGAGGATCTGTTAGCGCAACTTGAACATATCAATAAGAAGTACCGCTCTGCCGAATCCCTCACAAATCTGTTGGAACTTCCATCCCTTCAACAGATCATGAAAGAATTTCGGGACCTTCCGGATCAGATCTTAAGAGAAGAGACAGACAACAGGCTCTCTTATATCAACCAGATCTCCATACTTCTCAAGATCATGGCCATAACCGGTCTCTCCTCCATTCACGAGGAGACCCTTCGCCGTATAAATGAATCGCTTTCCGATATAATTCAAAACCACACGAGTGAAGCACCTGGGCTATTGTTAGCCAAGACCTTTGACATATTGAAGAAGAATATCCACAAGTATCCTGAAACCGCGCTTCATACAATACAGAACATAGGCAAAGCGGTATTTAAAGGTGAAGAGAGTGAGTTGGTGGATCTCTTTATCCGCCACACCATCTCTCTTGGGTTCCACGGGCCCGAAATCGGCAAGACTTCACCTGACACGCCAATGACCCCCAATCCCGTACATCTTTTAAATATCAGGGTATGGCTCGACATTATTGAGAACGCCCCCAAATGGTGTCGTCGGCTACTTTCGTCTCTGATCATATACTTGAAATTGGAAGGGGTGGTCATTAAGGACACGGATCTATTTCAAAAAGATGTAACTCGCTTCCTCAACAGCGATATTAAGCCGGTATATAACCTGATAAAGCAGGTTACCAAACTCTTCCCCGTCTACTTTAACGAAATCGGGGCTGAAGGCGCCCTACGAGATGTGTCTACGGAGATAGATGAGGTCGTGAACCGGGGAGACATCCTGATCCACTTCCTAAGAAAACAGTGCCATGTAGAGAGCCACAACCTCCTTATCCATTTTACCACGGCGATCTTCACATTCTGGCTCACTCGCGACAAGACATTCCTGGCCCCGTTCCTTCCTCCTGAACTGTACAGGCATATCTCGAGCTGCGGAGTTTATGTAGATGGTGTTTACGAGGTAGTCAATGAGCTTTTTGAAAATCGAGCGGTCACAAAGCCGAAAGATCTTCTGCGGCTTTCGCCTGCGCAGGGGAAAAAACTGATCGCCGGTCTGAAAAATGGATCTGAGCAGGATCGTGCCCGTGTAGCATTGCTGATTCGATTATACAGGCTGTTGAATGAAAAGTACAACCTGGCCCACAGGGATATAGGCGCTCATTTAAGCATTGCAAAAAATAAAGGATTTCCCCACATAGACACTCTTGAGAAGGCTATAGACCGGAAAGACGTGGTAGAAAGACTTCAGGGGATATTAAATTACCTGAAGCTTTTAAAGAGAATAATCCTTTCGCCAGAGCCCTCAGAGGGGGTAGAGGCAATATACCACAAACGGCACATCGCCGCAGATATCCCGTCCATGTATGGAACGTATTATGAAAGAAAATTTGACGCCCTTGGCCTTACCTTACGCCTTGAAAACTATGCCAACCTTCTATTCGAGGAACTGATCAATTCTATCAACCTGCAGTTTATTACAAGAGACACCTTCTTTAAGATCAGTGACATTATACATCTTTTTGTGCAGGCACTCGAGCTCGACGGAATAGCATCCAAGCGACTCCAACGCCACGCCAAACTCCTCGTAAGGGCATTGGAGGTACGAAGATTCACCTTTACCCAGTATGTAGATATATTCCAGGGGCTCGCGGACGCGGAACAGGATATCCTTACAACTTTTTATAGAAATATCCATGAAGATAACCTTAAGATAATCCTTCAGCAAACAGACGACGAATTCCTCCTCCCAAAATATCGAATGGGAGAAGACGAACAGGCCTCTGACGAACGGATTTATAAGATATCTGAAACCTTTATGCGCGATCTGATCGCCAGCACCTTTGGGTTTCAGTATCTTGATAATTTTATCAGCAGAGTTATCTATTCCCTGAATGAGCAATCCGAGCAATTGTCGGCCGAAGACCTTGATCTTTTGCTGAGCTACGACCCGGGAAAGGCCATTGCCAGCATTCAGTCTCCTCCACCCTTCATCAAGGATCAGATATACCTGGGAAACAAGGGATACAATTTGGCCAGGCTGACGGATCTTTCAATACCTGTACCTCCTGGTTTTATTATTACAACAGAGGTCTTCCGGTGCCGTCGCATTATAAATTCCTTCAGGCACGCACGGAAGGACCTTATTGAAAATATTTATAGACACGTAAAGGAGATTGAAGAACAGACAGGGGAAGAGTTCGGCAATCCGGAAAACCCTCTCCTTTTTTCCGTTCGAAGCGGAGCGGCCATCGCAATGCCGGGCATGATGGATACCTTCCTTAATGTAGGTATCAATGAGGAAATAGCAGAAGGTCTGATACGAAAAACAGGGCAGGAATGGTTTGCCTGGGACAATTACAGGCGTTTCCTCCAGTCATGGGGGATGTCGTTCGGCATTCCGAGAGAAACCTTTCATGCACAGATGGTAGCACATAAGGCCCGCCACAATGTTCTTCGAAAACGAGGCTTTACAGCCAACCAGATGCGCGCATTAGCCCTGAAATACAGAGAAGCTGTGGAGGCCGCAGGGATAAAAATTACTGATGATCCCAAGGAACAGCTGCTGCAGTCAATCCACCAGGTCTTTGAATCGTGGCATTCTGCCAAATCCCGTGCTTATCGTGAGATTATGGGGATCTCAGACAACTGGGGAACAGCCGTTATTGTCCAGGAAATGGTATTTGGGAACCTGACCACCTCGGCAGGGTCAGGGGTCTTGTTTACCCATAACATTAAAAAATCCGTAGACCGGATAATTCCATGGGGGGATTACACTATCGGAGGTCAAGGCGAAGATGTGGTTGCCGGTCTTGTGCAAACCCAGCCTATATCAATAGAACAAAAAGGGGATGAAGGAAGACAGCAGGATACGTCATTGGAGGAAGCTTTTCCGGCAGTGTTTCATATGCTCCGTGAAAGTGCAAAAACACTCGTGTATGAAAACAACTGGACTGCCCAGGAGATAGAATTTACCTTTGAGGAAAACAAGCCTGAAAGCTTCCATATACTGCAATCCCGTGACATGGTTGTCGGGAAAATACAGACCTTTCCGCACTTTGTGGTCACAAGCGAGCTGAAAAAGTCATCACTTGCAAAAGGGATCGGAGTAAGCGGAGGAGCGCTGAGCGGAAAAGCAGTATTTACCCTGAATGAGATCAAGTGGTTCCGACTCCATGAACCACAGACACGACTTGTTTTGATACGGCCCGATACCGTCCCTGACGATGTCAGAGAGATATCCGCCGCCGACGGGCTTCTTACTTCCAGAGGAGGGGCAACGTCGCATGCCTCGATTGTTGCGCATCATCTGGGGAAGACATGCGTGGTTGGTTGCCGCAAGCTAACGGTATTGGAACAGGAAAAGCGCGCTATAATCAACAAACATTCAATAGCAAGCGGAGACTTTTTAAGTATTGACGGAAAAGAAGGCTCCGTCTATTATGGCAAGCATCCGATTACAGAGCAAGATATTCCGTCGTGAAAAGATTTAGGAATTGAGGAATTGCGAATTTAGGGATTGGGGAATTGAGGGATTTATAGTGGAGGTGTAAAATGACCAAAAGTACAATGAAGCTCGGAATCAATGGGTTGGGTCGAATAGCCAAGCTTACTCTGTGGCATCACATAGGACGAAAATATTTTTCCGAAATTGTGGTCAACATAGGCCGTCAGGTTGGCACCAGCCTGGAAGACCTGGCCTGTTTTATTGAAAAAGATTCTACCTACGGCTCATTGCAACAATATCTATACGGGTATAGAGGCAAGCGCCTCATTGAAAACCTAAATGAAAAGAGCGGTTCAATGACCATTGACGGCATCCCCGTAAAGATATTGAGAAGCGCTCGCAATCCCCGCGAGATCCCCTGGAGAGACAATGGAGTGGAATTGGTAATTGATTCAACCGGAAGGTTTACTGATCCTACGATTCCGGCAGACGCCCCTGGTGGCGCCCTCCGCGGCCATCTTGAAGCAGGGGCCCGCAAGGTAATCCATTCTGCTCCGTTCAAGATCAAAGACAAGTCTCGCAACATGCCACCGGATGCTGTTACCACCGTAATGGGGATCAATGAAGACGATTATGATCCGTCGCGCCATGTTCTTATATCCAACGCATCCTGTTCAACTACATGTCTCGCTTTTATGGTCAAGCCGCTCTTAGACGCATTCGGGTCCAAGAGGATATTGACCGCATCAATGACCACGGTGCACGCTGCAACCAGTTCACAGCAGGTGCTCGATCGGTCCCCTAAAGCTGGGGCAACCGACCTGAGAAAAAGCCGCAGCGTCTTTAATAACATTATTCTTACCACCACAGGCGCTGCCAAAGCCCTTCGTCTGGTAATACCTGAAATGGAGGAAATAGGATTCATTGCCGAATCGGTCAGGGTTCCGGTAAGTACAGGCTCCCTGATCATTCTGGTTGTTGATCTTCAAGACAAACCTAATGGGGATACCATTACCCGTGAACGGATCAACGAAATATACAAGGAGGCTGCCGCCAGAGAAAAGCGTGGATATCTGATGTTTACCGAAGAACAAAATGTATCCTCTGATATTATAGGGTATCCCCTGGCTGCAACAATTATTGAAGGGAGCGAAACGCACACCAGAACAGCAGATATCAGTTTTGATCTTGCCAGGGTCCAGGGTTTTCCAAAAGAGGGCCTTTCCCATCTGCCGCAAGCCATTGTGAATATACCAATCACAAAGGTGGTAGTATACGGATGGTATGATAATGAAATGGGGAGCTATACATGCATTCTGGGTGACCAGACCGTACGGGTCGCAGATCTGGGATTGTAAGTTTAAGTGCAGAGCACAGAAAACAGAGGTCAGAAGTCAGAAGTCAGAGGTCAGAAAACAGAGAATAGAGTTGAAAGCTCAAAGCTGTTAAACCCAAGCAACAGGGATCAGAGATCAGGAGATAAGGTCTCACAGGAGGTTCAATGACAGAATACACCATACATCCACTGGTCGTTGGCATAAACCAGACCGATCAGGGAATTATGACATATCTAAGGGGATATGGTAAAAGGATATGGTTGCCGATCTATGTATTTTATATCAAGGGAGGTAAGGAAAATATCTTGGTCGACACAGGACTGGAACAGTTTATTGTCCCGGAAGAAGCAGGGAAGGAATGTGGTCTTGAGGTGTTGGAATTTGAAGATGCCCTTGCCAGCGTGAACTTGAAACCAGAAGATGTGGATATCATCATACACACCCATCTCCACAACGATCATTGTGAAAACGACTATAAGTGCAAAAACGCCAGGGTTTATGTACAAAAGACTGAACTCGATTTTTTTCACAATCCCCACCCAATCGACCACCGATATTATTCCGATCTTTTAGATGATGTAAATGTGGTCACCGTAGAAGGGAATCATGAAATTGTGGACGGTATTGAAGTTGTGTTGACGCCAGGGCATACCCCCGGGGGACAATCGGTTGTAATCAATACCTCCAAAGGGAAAGCTATAATTACCGGTTTTTGCTGCAACGGCGAAAACTTTCCCAAATCCGCTCCGCCTATCCCCTCGGGTGTTCACATCAATGTCATAGAGGCATACGACAGTGCCATGTGGGCAAAAGAGGCTGCTGACATCCTTATCCCCCTACACGATCTTTCGGTAGGGAAAAAGAAAGTAATTCCGGAGTAATCTCCCTACAATCTTGACAAAACCAGCCTTTAGATGATAATTTGTAACTGTTCAGACAGTCACCAAGGCACAAAGACACAAAGAATAGATATGAGTTTTACACCCTTATCTGAAAAGGAAGAACGTATCAGTGCCTTCGTGTCTTAGTGGCTAAGTAGTTACAATAATATTACAAATTAGTCGCCTTCGGCGAGACTTTTAGACGGGATTTACATGATTTTTATCTTTTCTTTATCCTGATCATCCTGTTTATCCTGTCTGACTTGGAGACTGTCCGAGAATTATGTCCGTAACGAAAAAGAGTGAGAACGAGACAAAATTTTCGCAAATTTGAGGAGAATAGCAGGCCTATTTGACGAAAACTTGCGGAAATTTGGGCCGTTTCTCACGCTTTTGCAGTAGGATC
>DAOVGD010000028.1 GCA_030672555.1 Desulfobacterales bacterium | reverse complement strand
TCCGAGAATTCTGATCCTACTGCAAAAGAGTGAGAAACGGCCCAAATTCCCGCAAGTTTTCGTCAAATAGGCCTGCTATTCTCCTCAAATTTGCGAAAATTTTGTCTCGTTCTCACTCTTTTTCGTTACGGACATAATTCTCGGACAGCCTCCTAGTAAAAAAGCATCTCCTCTTGTTTCAGCGAGATGCCACTGATGGCCTTATTACACGAACTAAAGCTTTGTGACGTTCTTTGCCGTAGGCCCTCGGTCGCTTTCTTCCACATCAAAGGTTACCCTGTCGCCTTCCGAGAGGGTCTTGAATCCGGACATATTGATGGCGGAGTGATGAACGAATATGTCTCCGCCCTCTTCTTGCTCGATGAAACCAAATCCCTTCTTGTCATTAAACCATTTTACAGTCCCGTTTGCCATAATGCTAACCTCCATTTAGAACTTTCTGTTATGGCCCCAAGCCTCAGGTCGCCACTCTGGCAAAGGGAATGATCCTTCCGAGCGAAACCGATCCTTGAATATACTCGAGTCCTTACTTTTCATACCATAAAACATAGCTTTCCCGAACGTCAAGGAAAAAAGAGATTGTGAAGCCTCATTCCACTCTATAGTAGAAATCTTTTTCATAATTGCTAACCTCTGTTGCATATATTTGCCTGACTAACTTTTGTGTATTAAACTAACTGCTTAATATAATATAACATCTCTATATTTCACTGAATCGGCACAACCCTTGCTTGAGGGTTAGGATAAACAACGAGACTTTTGCAATGAAAATTTGTAAAATTATATGTGGATAAATTGAGAAGCAAATACAAAAAAACATATAAAAGATACAGACGTTCTTACAAGACAGCAAAACTAACATTGAAAGGATGGCTTGCCCTTACACTGATCTGCGGAGCTGGAGGCTATCTTGTTTGCAACGATTTTTACATACCTCAGTTGATAAGTGAAGTTACAAACGTTCCGAAAAGTATTGTAAAGGACGGATTAGAACATAATGCCATCGCAGTCTATCTTTTCGGGACATATGAAGAAAGACACAGCTTTGCAAAAGGGCAACCGACTGGATTTGGAAGCATGCCTTATGATGTTGATGAAGTGATGAAACGTTTTCATAATATGAGTGAAGAAAGGGTCCATAATATAGGATCACTTCTTGGTTTTTGTAATCAGTCAAAAAAACATGGAGGATATTAGGCCTGATGACTTTTTACGAGGTCATCAGGCTTGGTTTAAACGAGAAAAACTTTGAACCATGACATGGCAAGGACGCTTAAGGCTATAAGAAGAGAACAAACCTGATAGGCCGTTGCTGGTGGCCGTTTCACAAAAACACCGTAAAGAGCTCCCAGGATAATCCCCGCGACAAAGCCAAATAGGTGAGCCGTCAAATCAGTATGCTCCCCCGAACCAAGAATAGCAAGGAGGGCCAGGCCACCACCCAGTGGAAGCCAGGCTCTCATTCGCCGGCCAGGCAGTCTAAACCTCTTGACAAATTGGTGCGCGGCCAGGATACCGATTGCTCCGAAGACTGCAGTAGAGGCCCCTACCGAAAGATGGCCTGCCTTGTACAAGACGGCATTAATGAGATTGCCGACTATGCCTGTGGCAAGGACCATAAGCCAGCCGACACCCCAACCCGTGACGCTACAGACAGCGGTGCCAAATATGGCTATGCCAAGGATATTGCCTGCAAGGTGCGAGGCGCTCGCGTGAATCATGAGGGATGTCACACTCCTGTATAATTCTCCGCGCAAAATGTGAGAGGCCGATGACCCGTATTCCCTGATGAAAACCCCGCTGTTATTGCCTATTGTGATAGCCACATGGCATGCCAGCAATATGGCGGATACCCACAGTCCTGTGAATGTTTTGTGATATTTATAAGAAAAGGTATCATTCGCTAAATAGAAGCCCTGATTTTCCTTGAGGTATTTTTCGATTGTGCTTAAGGCCTTTTCGTACTCCGTGTCATTGACCAATAGATCCCACCCCTGATCCCCTTTACTCGAACGGTGTGAGATACCGGATGAGGACAAAACCAGCCCGTACGTATCAGCCTGATCCGCTGAGAGATTTTTGAATATTATAACCATAAAAAGAGGCCTTTTTATAAAGAACGTATATTATAGTTTTGAAAATAGCACATTTATCCTTGATGCTAAAGGCCTTTTAGATTATAACTTTTAAAAGCTAAGAATAAATTGATCAACAATTCTGATTATGAAGATCCTAATCGCCGATAACAACCCTGACTCTCGCCGCAAATTCGAAGACGTCCTGGCCAAATGGGGATACGAAGTGATAGTTGCCAGTGACGGAGCTGAGGCATGGAATGTGCTGCAAGCTGGAGACGCTCCGCCTGTGGCTATTCTTAATTGTATGATGCCGGTCATGAGCGAAATCGATATCTGCCTCAAGCTCAGAGGGACGAATTCGGAGACCTATACCTATGTTATTCTATTAGCAGAACAAGCAGACAAGATGGATGTCATCACATATTTAGATTCAGGGGCTGATAATTGCTTGATTAAACCCATTGAATGGGAAAAGTTGAGAGCGTTGTTGAAGGTTGCTGAGCGGATCACAGAACACCAATTTAAGTTGCAACAGCGCATCTCCAGTCTTGAGTCATCACTTATGCGCGACAATGTGATCGGAGATCAGGAGGTATCTGCCAGTGCATCAAAGCCGTTTTCCGGTTCAAGTTCTTTACTCGCTGAACTTCAACCGATACTTGAAATCGATCAACTCCTTCCAAGAGTCTTTGCAGAAATGGGAGTGGGGGCAGCCAGCTCCATAGACCCGGCGACTTTTGAAAGCATGGATGATGCAGAACTTATAGCCTGGTCTGCCTTGATTTTTAAACAGCCGGAAGTGTGGCTTGACATCAAGATGGATATCGACAGGGCATCTACCAATGCCCTGTTCCAAACGCTGACGGGGAGACCTGCGAGTTCGGATGAGGAGCTTTTGGACACGTTGTCCGAGACGCTCAACATCTTTCAAGGATATTTTAAGGCAACGTTTGATGAGGAAGATGTCGATATCCTCTCGCCCGTTGTCCCTAAGGCGATGCTTAAGAAAAACCTGCCCGATCAGCTCCCTCAAAGCGCCGCATGCAGGGAGTATGCTTACTCCCTGCCAGACATTAAGGTTCGGCTTACCCTCATTGAGCACCCCTCGCCTGTCGTAATGAAGACCGCATTTGAACTCAGCTTATTGGATGTGCTGGCAGATCCCTTACAATCACCAAAGAAGAAAGAGGATACCCTATTGTACTCAGGTGTTATCCTCACTACTCCTTATATTGCAAAACTCCAAAAATTGGCTGCCTCTATAAGAGAAGATTTATTTCTTTCGGTTGTTGAGGCCTCTCCCTTAACCAAGGCTTTATTTGTGCAGTCGCAGGATTGATGATTTCGTGAAAGGTTATATTTCCTCTTGCCCTGTCGAAAATTCGCCGTTTTTGTGGCGGAATGAGAGGGTAAAGGTCTCAGTGTGAGTAGATCTTGGCGATGAGAGTGGTATTTGAAAAAGGAATTTATCAGATAGGGCAGGGGAATACTCTGGAATGGACCCGTGTACGAAATCCCTCTCCACGGGGTCTCATCTTTCTGCCGCCTTTGATTGGCGGAAATTTGTCCCAGCAGATCGGCATGTTTCGCTGGTTAACTCGAAATAGATACGATCTTATCTCCTTTAACTATTCCGGGCATGGAAATTCCTCGGGCAAATTTTCTCTCAGGGCAACCCTCCGTGATACGTTGCATATGCTCCAATATGCATACTCACTGAGCAAAAAGGAGCAGCTCCCGCTTCTCGGAATCGCCTCCTGTTATTCGGCCATACCGCTTCTTTACGCGGCTTCTCGTCTCAAGGAACCTCTTGGGGGTGTGGTGCTTATAAACGCTGTTTTAAAGTTGAGCCCGGGCGCTGTGCTCAGGTCTTTTTGGGTCCATTATAGAAAGATGGTTCCGGCCCGAATAGGTATTAAAAAGACCTTGACGGCAATCGTACATTACGCGGATTTTTTGTTCCCCGGAATCGAAAAGGGGAAAGAGTGCTTTGGTCTATTAGAACGGCAAAGGGTCAGGTTATTCAATACACTTGCTGATTTTTTCACTTTGGATCCATTGAAAAGGGCCTGTTTACAAAACACACCAGCCCTGTGTCTTTACGCCAGTCAGGACAGGATCTTGGATATTTATGATGGCGGTGTTAGAATCAATTATAAAAATGAGGTCCGGAGAATATGCCCGCTAACCCTTTTCAGCCCCCTGGACGGTAACCATTTCCTTCCCCTGCAGGCCACGAGGGACAAGGCCACTAAATACATTGACTCCTTTCTGAACTTGAGAGTCCAAAGTTCTCATGAACAAGGTAAGTAAAGTCCCCATCAGAAAAAATCTTGACTTTAAATCCCTTTACAGTAAAAATAAGGAAAATTTTCACGGACATATACATTATCATTTTGAGTGACCCAGGTAGCTGTGTAAAGGAGCTCATGTTGAAAGTAAATGGAGTTATTATCGCGAAACTTAAAACTATAGATGACTACCTCTTGAAATTAGGAACATATTTGCCGGTCACTGTTACAGATTTGGAAAAGGACTGGGGGCTTCAGAAAATTATCGAGCGGTCGCTTCAAGTAATGGTTGAGGCAATGATCGATATTGCTGAAAGAATAATCGCGCTCAAAGGCGGAAGTCCTGTCGCAAATTCAGCTGAAGCAATCGAACGCTTAAAAGACTATGGGATTATTCGTGAGACAGATATATACATAAAGATGGTCCGGTTCAGAAACCTTCTGGTGCATAATTATGATTCCCTTGACATAGGGATCGTGTACCAGATTATTACCGTCCATCTTTCGGACTTTGAAAGATTTAAGAAAGAGATTCTTGAGCATGCCAAAGCTTGACATAAATAACCTCACCCAGGCGCTTCAGAGAGAAAAAAGGGTTTCTTTTGCCTATCTTTTCGGCTCTGCCCTGGACGGGAATCTCCCAAGGCGGGATGCGGATGTGGATATTGGTGTTTACATTGAGGGGGAGATCGATTACGACGTCGTCACCGATATCGTGGGACTATGTCAGGAGGCTCTTGGATACGAAAAGGTGGATATCGCTCTCCTCAACCGGGCCAATCCCATCTTGAGATTCGAAGTCATTTCGGGGAGGCCATTGGTGATAAAGGATAGAGGCCTTCATGCAACCTTTTTTTCTTTGACCTGTCGAGAATACGAAGATGAGATGATGAGGCTAAGAAAGCAGTACTAAGACTCGGGCTAACGCCCCCACACAGTTGGTCCCGCTGAACGACTCAACCGCTTTTCTCCCACAATGGTCAAAGTCGTTCACAAAAGACTTGTTACAAAACCATCGAATTTGACCCATCTCTACATTAAACAACTGACGCTATCAAAATGCCGTCTATTAAAAGTAGATTTATAGGCTCTCTTCTCGGCTCTGCTTTTGGAGATGCCTTGGGCTCCTCGGTTGAAGGCGCTTCTGCCGGCGAGATTGCTGCGCGGTTTGGAGAGCTACACGACTTTATCGATACCGGAAGAGGGTATGGGTGCTATACCGACGATACACAGATGATGATTGCATTGGCTACCTCTCTGGCAGAATGCAACGGAATTGACGCGGAACATTGTTCAAAGATGTACGCGCAATTTTACGAGCCTCATCGAGGGTATGGCGCCGGAACCCACCGCATAATGGAGGCTCTCAAAGGCGGCGTCTCGTATAAGGAAACCGGGAGAAGTCAGTTCAAGGAAGGCTCGTTTGCCAATGGCGGAGCCATGCGGATTGCGCCGGTCGGTCTTTTGTACAGAAATGCCGATAGAACTGCCTTTACAAAGGCGGTTGAGGCGGCAATCGTGTGCAC
>DAOVGD010000080.1 GCA_030672555.1 Desulfobacterales bacterium | reverse complement strand
ACTGAAAAGGAAGAGTACATAGTTGAATCTGAGAAAGCGAAAACAGAGGCGAACAAAAGAGCGGCAATCAAATTAATTTCCAAACGTTCGGCGGAAAAGATCCATAACAGAATATTTCAGGGTTTTTGAAACGGATTGAGGAATTGAGGAATTAAGAATCAAGGAATTTAGAGTTACAATTCCTGAATTCTTAATTCTACAATCCAAGTGCGTTTACCTGTTTCGTAAGGCGAGAAATTTTTCTGGCAGCGTTGTTCCGGTGAATAACTCTTTTGCCGGCAGCCGTATTGATAGTTGGGACAGCAACTTTAAGAGCGCTGATAGCCTGCTCTTTGGAGTTGCTCTGAATCGCGATACGAACATCTTTAATAACACTTTTTACCCGGGTCCGAACAGCTTTGTTTCTTAAGTTACGAATAGTGTTCTGCCTGGCCCTCTTAATAGCTGATTTATGGTTTGCCAATTATGGTACTCCCTTCTAAAAGTTGTATTGACTTTGCAGAAATAATATTAATAAACAAATTATTCATATATTGTCAAGATCTAAATAGGCTTGTTTTATGTCTGAAAACAAAGAAGTGACCAAAGCCGCCGGCGTTGTGGGGGCGGCAACATTACTAAGCCGTATTTTCGGATTTGTGCGTGATATGGTAATAGCCTGGTTCTTTGGAGCCGGGCTTGCAGCAGACGCATTCTTTGTGGCCTTCAGGATTCCTAACCTTTTAAGAAGGCTGTTCGCGGAAGGATCGCTTACAGTATCATTTGTTCCCGTATTTACTGAATATCTGACAAGGCGAAGTCGGGAAGAGGCCTTTGAGCTTGCCGGCTCAGTCCTTCGTATTCTTTCAGTAATTTTGGCGGTGGTTACAGTGGTGGGGATATTGGCGGCCCCTTTGATTGTAAGAATTATAGCGCCGGGCTTTACTGTATCTGCTGAAAAGTTTGAAATTACAGTGCTTCTCACCAGACTTATGTTCCCATACATCTTCTTTATCGCACTTGTGGCCTTGTGTATGGGAATATTGAACGCGTTGGGACACTTTGCGGCTCCTGCGTTGGCCCCTGTTTTGCTGAATCTTGCCATGATCGGATCGGTCTTTGGGTTAGCGCCGTTTTTTGAAAGACCGGTTATCGGTCTGGGCGTGGGTGTGTTAATAGGCGGGGTACTGCAACTTGCCCTTCAGGCCCCCTTTTTGCTTAAAAAAGGGTTTTTTTTCTGGAGAAGATTTCCGTGGTATCATCCAGCGGTTAAGCGGATAGGCAAATTGATGACGCCCGCGGTATTCGGCTCGGCTGTCTATCAAATTAATATCCTTGTCGGCACATTGCTCGCGTCTCTCCTTGCAGAAGGGAGTATATCATACCTTTATTATGCCGATCGATTGGTTCAATTCCCCCTGGGGATTTTTGCTATTGCCGTGGGTACAGCGGTTTTGCCAAGTCTGTCTAGACAGGCGGCCGCTCATGATATGGATGCTTTAAGGGATACCTTTTCATATGCCCTGAGGTTTGTTTTTTTCATTACAATTCCTGCGATGATAGGCCTCATCGTATTGAGGGTTCCTATTATCCAGCTCCTTTTTAATAGGGGTGCATTCGATGCAACAACTACCCGCTTGACCGCAGAGGCTCTACTATATTATTCTTTAGGGTTATGGGCATTTTCCGGAGTTCGTATTGTCGTGTCTACCTTTTATGCTCTTCAGGACACCAAGACCCCTGTAAAGGTGGCTATATTATCATTATTGGCAAATATTGTGTTAAGTATCTTCCTGATGGGACCCATGCGTCATGGGGGGTTGGCACTGGCGACCTCATTGTCATCCATGCTTAATCTTACAGTACTAATATGGTTTTTAAAGAAGCGCTTAGGGCGTATTGGAGCAAGTAATATCTTAAAATCGGCGGGAACATCAAGCGCTGCATCAATCGTAATGGGACTGGCGCTAATATGTTTTTTGAGTAACATAGAATTAGAAGGTGACATAAATACCATACGCCTTATGATGTACGTGGGATTATCTGTTGTGGGTGGAATAGTAATTTATGGTGGATTGTCACGTATCTTTAAAAGCAAGGAATTGACTGCTGTAGTTGGGATGTTTAGAAAACCATGACCGGCTTTATCGGAAATATCGGAAGACAAACCATTAAAAGTGTTAACCACTTTTTGGAGCTTTTTGCCTTTGTCTTTAGAATGTTGACCCTTCTGTTCCGGAGGCATAAAGAAGGGCGTAAAATGCTCTATAGGACAACGGTAAAGCAAATCTATTTTACGGCGATTCAGGCATTGCCGGTCGTAATTTTTATTTCTCTTGTCGCTGGGAGCATTGTCATTATCCGCTCTGTTGGATATAGTGAACTCGTTGAGGATCCCGCCGTGCTGAGTGATTTGATTGTTTTTACGATTATCAGGCAGTCGGGACCTCTGCTCGTGGCCATTATCGTTATCTTGCGTTCAGCTATAGCCATCACTATCGAGGCAGGATATATGACCGTACTAAAAGAAATGGATTCATTAGAGATGATGGGTATAGATCCGGTGTACGTGGTCTGTTTGCCGCGATTATTAGGCATTACAACAGCAATGTTATGTCTGTTTTGGGTATTTGATACGACCGCCATATTTGGAGGATACGCGATTGCCTGGACAGCGACAAGCATCCCACTTGACAATTTTCTGAGTGGCGTAGGCAAATCCATAACACCGTCAGACATCATTGCTCCGATCTTGAAAGCAATCTTTTTTGGTGTGATTATTGCGGCCAATTGCCTTTACAGGGGATTAAACGTGAAACATGCTATAACAGAAATTCCTCCGGCCTGTTCAAAAGCGGCAGTCGAATGTCTGTTATATTGTATGCTTGTTAACATTCTTGTTTCCGCTATTTTTTATTTGTAAATTTAGACTTGGTCGAGTAGTAAAGTTGTCGGGTTGTCGAGTAGGTTAGATTAACTACTCGACGACTCAACTACTTGGCCATTTGACTATCTTGATAGCATAGGAATTTCCTTTTTGTTAGACAGGATAAACAGGATGATCAGGATAAAGAAAAAAATCATGTAAATCATGTAAATCCTGTCAAAAAAGTTTCGCCGCAGGCGATTAATTTAAAGATATGGAACTCATAAGATTGCTTGATTACTCTTTGAAGGGTCCCGGCGGCGGAGCCGCATTGCAGAAGATCAATTTTTCTTTAAATAGGGAAGATAGGGTCTCAATTGTGGCGCACGCAAGAGATGATGTTCGACTTTTTATGAGGGGACTGGCATCTCTTGTTTATCCGACAAGCGGGAAGTTTTTTTATCAAGGCAAAGAACTTGATTCTTCAGATTACAGAAATCTTCTGCCTTACAAACAAAAGGTAGGATATATTGCTTCCGATGTGTCATTCATAAGCAACAGGTCTGTAAGGGACAATTTAATGTTTGTGGTTAATTATTTTGAAAACAGATTTCCTACTACACCCTCTGATGATATAATGAAATTATGTAGGATGTTTTATGTGGATGAAAAGCTGGAATTGCGCCCCACATATCTTGACCCTGAGAACATGAGAATTGCGATTATCATACGTGAGATTTGCAAAAGCCCGGATATTCTACTTATAGATAGACCGAAGGAGTTTTTAGGGCCTAAGAGCTTTGATACATTTAAATCTGTTTTGCGAGTACTTGCGGATACAGGGATTACTTTGGTCTTTCATGCGTTAGATGAAGGTTTTGTCAAGGAATTTTCAACCCGGGAGATTGTGATAGAAGATGGGAAGATTGTAGAAAATACAGAAAGAAGTGCCTAAAGTGAGCTAAAGTGTCTTGTGCCTAAAGTTAAAGGCAGTCCATATTTACTGATTAACATCCTTAACTTTAGCTCACTTTAGGCATTTTAGGCACTTTAGGCATTTAAGTGGGAGGGCTATGGAACTGAGCTTTAGTAGAATGGAAAAGGTTGTAGGGCTTTTTATGGTGGTGCTAATCATACTACTATTGACTACTATTGTGATGTTGGGAAGAGGAAAAGATTGGTTTAAAGAGTATGTAACCTATTATACGGTTTTTAAAGAAGCTTACAACCTAAGTCCAAATGCCGTGGTAAAACTCTACAAGGCTGACATCGGTAAGGTTAAGAGTATTGTGGTAGAAGAGGACAGGGTCAAGGTAGAGTTGAGTATCTTGGAAGATTATGCCTCGAGGATAAGGGCTGATTCTATAGCAGTGGTGGAAAGCCCAACATTTATAGGCTCGGAATATGTTTCAATTACACCTGGGACTGCCGCAGCTGCGCCCATACCGCCTGAGGGATTGATCCCTTCAAAGGACAAAAAGTCTCTGCAGGATATTTTGGCGGAATTTGAGGTCGAAAAAACGTCCAAGATGATTATAGAAGCAGCCCAGGATGTATCCAAAATGATTGATCAGTTGACGGAGCCCGGAGGCCCCTTGTTTACATCCCTGGATAATGTCGACAAAACGCTTGCCCACATTGAAAAGATTACAGGTTACCTTGAACATGGAGAAGGAACGTTTGGGGCGCTGCTTAGATCGAAAGAGCCTTTGCAAAAGTTGTATGTTGAAATAGATAAGCTTGGGAAGATATTGGATAGTGTCGAAAGCGCTACCCCGGAAGTTATGGCTGATATAAAAGAATCGGTTACAATTATTAAGAGAACACTTAAGAACATAGAAGAAGGAAGCTACGATGTGCCCAAAATAACAAAATCCACAAAACGGGGAGTGCAAGAAATAAGAGATGGCGTAGAAGAAATCGACAAGGCGGTTAAATCTGTCCAGAAAAGCTTTCTTATACGTTCTCACCTCCCCCAGGAGCCGGAAGGTGAGAATATAGATATGGGGTTGAGAAAATGAATAGAGTAAAGATCACGATTATGTTACTTCTTTCCATCTCTCTTTTTGCGTGTGGCTGGGGGAGATCTGTAACCCCCGTACCGGAACATTTAAGCGCCGGCGCAAAACAGATACAGAAAGGGCTCAAGTGGTATCAAAAAGGGTGTTACGATAGAGCCCTGGAGCATTTTTTGAGGGCCCACGAACTCTATTCGGCTTCAGATGTAGTCGATGGAGTTGCAATGAGCCTGAATAACTTGGGGAGTATTCATCAAAGAATGGGGGATTGTGATAGCGCTCTCTTATACTTCGATGAGGCATACCGGATATATCTACATCTGGGCCAGGAGGGAGAAGCAGCCAAGACGCTTTCTAACAAGGCGGCGGCATTAGTAGCAATGGGAAACTTAGACGAAGCAGAAGATGTGCTTGACAAGGCGGCCGATATGGCGCTCAACGCCAAGGACAGAAAAGTATGGATTACTATTCTGAACAACAAGGGCGTTCTCTGTACAAAGCAGAAAAAGTACCAAGAGGCGGAAAAATTGCTTATAGACTGCCTAAAGGAAACAGAACAATATGACTCTTCGCAAAGCGCATCTGTAAATTCTGCCCTGGGGAATCTAATGCTTGAAACCGACAGATTTGAAAAAGCCGCTTCTTTTTTTGCCAAGGCTCTTGAATGTGATCAAAGGATTGGGTTTTATAAAGGTATGGCTGATGATCTATTTTACATGGGGCTGGCGTTTTCCAGAGCCGGAAAAGAAAAGAAAGCAATAGAGAGATGGAAGCGGAGCGCAAAAGTTTATGCCCTGCTTGGATGTTCCAATGATGTCAACAATACAATAAAATATTTGCAAGAATTATCCCTTAAGCACAATGTCGACATAAGCCTGACAGAATCATTCATCCAGAGATGGCTGAGTGGGGAGGCGTATGAGAACCCGTGTCATGATTAGTAGTGTCCCCCCAGAAATGGCATCTTTTGCCCCAATACTGCGTTCTCCGCAGGTTTCTATCCTCAACGTAGCGCTGCTACGCCTGCGGTAAAAACCTTTGTGCGGCCTTGTCTTGGGACAAAATCTACCATTTCTGGATGGACACTAAAGGTAGAAAAACCGGAGTGGGGGGAACTGGAGCACTTGAATCCGCAATCCAAAATCCGCAATCCAAAATCGATCATGCGGTTACTTATTGTTGCATGGGTAGTAATCTTTTTTTCTCTTCTCCTATGCATCATATTCGGGGAGAAAGGAGCGATTGATCTATACCATTTGAAATCCGAATCTGATCATCTGGCCGGTGTCAATGATGCCCTCAAAAAGGAAAATCAGGATTTCTATCGTAACATTGAACGGTTAAAAAATGATCCGGAATACATAGAAGAAGTGGCACGGGAAGAACTGGGGATGGTTGCGAGAGACGAGGTTATCTATCAGTTTAAGGGAGAGGAAGAAGAAAAGAAAAAGTAGCAACTCTTGACTTGTTTTAAAAAATTGATATGTTTTCCCGGCCATTAAATGAGCTGGGACAGATTACGCAATGGTAGAACGAAACGAAGACAACTTAGAAGAAGTGCCGACCGAGACATTGGCCAGGCTATATATCAAGCAGGGCTTTTTGGATAAGGGGATATCTGTTTACCGAAAGCTGTGCCTTGAGAATCCGGACAATGTTGAATTAAAAAAGACATTGGAGGATCTTGAAAAAGGGTTGGGTGGGGAGACCGATAAATCCCTGAGCGGAGAAGGCAAAAAGGATGAAAAGATATTAAAAGTCCTTGAAAATTGGCTGGGTGCAATCCAGGATAAAAAGGAAAGGTTGAAAAGGAGAGAATCGGTGAAAAAGCATGTTCTGGTAATTCATGGTCCTAATTTGAATATGTTGGGAAAGAGAGAAAAGGGTATCTACGGAACAGCGACATTGGATGAGATTAATTCAGAGCTTGCTGCCGAGGGTGAAAAATTGGGGCTCACTGTGGAGACCTTTCAGTCAAATCATGAGGGTGCCATAGTGGAGAAAATCCACGAAGCTGTTCGAAATTGTCAGGGAGTTATTATAAACCCTGCTGCATATACCCATACAAGCGTTGCCATCAGAGATGCACTGCTCATTCTGGATGTTCCCATCATTGAAGTACACCTGTCGAATATTTACAGAAGAGAACCATTTCGGCACAAATCAATGACGTCGGACGTTGCCACAGCCCAGATAGCGGGATTGGGTAAATTGGGTTATCTCCTTGCGTTGCAAGCATTAAGCAAATTGATCAAATGATTGTATCCTCTTCATATTTGGTGGATAATCGATCACGGAGTATTGGAGTAATGGAATGATGGAAAAAGAACGATCAACACTCCATCACTCCAATGCTCCAAGTTGTTAAGAGGATATTGAATAAGTAATAACAAAGGAAGGACGTAAGAGAAAACATGTATAGTACTTCAGATTTTAGAAAAGGACTTAAAATAGAAATAGACGGCAAGCCGTTTGTGATTATAGAGTTTCTTCATGTCAAGCCTGGCAAGGGCGGGGCATTTGTAAGGACAAAATTGAAGAACATGATCACCGGACGAGTCCTGGACCAGACGTTTCGTTCCGGAGAGAAGGTGGGAAGACCGGACCTTGAAGAAAAGGAGATGCAGTATCTGTATAAAGACGGCGACACATACTGCATGATGGACAATGCAACGTATGAACAGATATTTTTGACTGAGGAATACGTCGGTGACAACCGGAACTTTCTCTTGGAAAATATTACGTTAAAGGTATTGTTTTATAATAACCAACCGATCGGCTTAGATCTTCCAACTTTTGTAATCCTTACCGTCACACAATCGGAACCGGGGGTTAAGGGCGATACTGCGACTGGCGTTACAAAGCCGGCTACCCTTGAGACGGGGTATACGCTCAATGTGCCGTTGTTTGTAAACGAAGGTGATAAGATTAAAGTAGATACGCGGACGGGAGAATACGTGGAAAGAGCTTAGGACCGTCCAGAAATGGCATCTTTTGTCCCAATACTGCGTTCTCCGTCCCGCCCAGGCGGGACTACGCCTGCGGTAGAAACCTTTGTGCGGCCTTGTCTTGGGACAAAATCTACCATTTCTGGACGGCCCTTGTTTAACCAAGCTCTTCCGCAGCTTCAATGGCAAAATAGGTCAAAATCATATCTGCGCCGGCCCGTTTTATGGAGATTAACATCTCCATCATGGTTCGTTTGCCGTCGAGCCAGCCCATTTTTTCACCAGCCTTGACCATGGAATATTCTCCGCTTACATTGTAGGCAGCAATCGGCAAATCGATTTCTTCACATATTCGCGCAATAATATCCAGATAGGGAAGGGCCGGTTTCACCATAATAATGTCAGCGCCTTCTTCAACATCCATGGTGACTTCCCGTATGGCTTCCTGGCTGTTGGCCGGATCCATCTGATAGGTACGGCGATCTCCAAACTTGGGTGATGATTCGGCTGCCTGGCGAAAAGGACCGTAAAAGGCTGAGCAGTACTTGGCGGCATACGACATGATCGGTATCCCGGTGAATCCGCTTTCGTCCAAAGTCTCCCGTATTTCAGCTACTCGTCCGTCCATCATATCCGAAGGCGCTACCATGTCTGCTCCGGCCTGGGCATGAGAAAGGGCTATTTTTGCCAGGATCTCAAGAGTGGTGTCATTATCTATAATACCTTCCTGCACTACACCGCAGTGTCCATGGTCTGTGTATTGACATAGACAGACATCAGTGATTACAACCAGATCAGGGGCCTTGTTTTTCAACTCTTTCACGGTCCTTTGTACGATTCCGTTTTTTGCATGTGCCTGGGTGCCCAGGGGATCTTTTTTGTCCGGGATTCCAAAAAGCATGATAGCGGGTATCCCGAGATCCCTTGCGCGTTTTGCCAACTTGACGATATTATCAATGGACATCTGATAGTGTCCCGGCATGGAAGGAATCGGATTTTTGACATTTTTGCCGCCAATTGCAAAAAGGGGGAGGATCAGATCATCCACGGAAAGCTTGGTTTCCCGGATCATCCGTCTGAATTGTTCGTTCTGCCTCAATCGTCTCGGTCTGTAATCAGGGAAGAGCATTTTTCGTGTCCTTTCGAAACAGTGTCTTGTTATTCAAGATCCTTCGCTATGTCGTCTATATATTCTGCCTTAATCATATCGTTCAAGTATTGTTCCGGATTTTCCAATTCTTTCTTTGTTATGGTAAATTTTTGTTTTCCGGTCTTTTCCTGGATGAGCCTGAATCCGTATTCGAAATCTCCCTTTAGCAGCTTATAAAAATCTCCAAATGTCTTTTTAGATTCTATAATCATGGAGGCTATAAAGTCGCGTGCTTCATCGTCGAACCTAACCTGAAGGCCGTTCGATTTCATAAAATAGTCTTCCAACTGTTTGATTTTCGCATATATGGACTTGATCTTTTTTAGGACGCCCGGAACATCCATGGCCTGTGATGCGTAACATAGAGCAATAAGTTCTAATTGAGATTCACTCAGAGTGAGATCATGTCTTTGGGCGAGGTCTTCCTTATTTCTGGTTACATAGGTTTTTACAGCCTCTTTCTCTTCCGCTTTAATCTTTTCAAGGATCTCATCCCACTTGGGATCAAACGGTGCGGCAAGAAGTGCCTTTAGTTCCTTTTCAGGGTTCTTTATCACTCTTTCTGTTACTGAAAACTTCTTGATCTCTGTGGAGGGCAACTTTTTTTCAAAAATTAAAAGAGCCTTTTCAATGGCGCTTACAAGTCCTCGGGCTCCTGTCTGTTCGGCAACCCCCTTTTTGGCCAGCATACGCAGGGCCTTGTTGTCGAACTTGATTTCAATGTCGTATGCTTTTAAGTCCCTTTTTTTGTTTAATATTATAGGGTTATTTGGATTTTGCAAAATGGCGTACAGATCATCTTCAGACAGCTCTGCTAAACTGGTAACAACCGGAATGCGGCCGATAAACTCTGACTCAAATCCGAATTCGATCAGGTCTTCGGATTTAGCGTACTGCAGAAAGTCGATATTGTCGTTTTTCTTCGCAATGGTGGCCCCGAATCCGATTACACTATCCACCATCCGTTTCTTTATAATTTCTGCAAGAGCATTAAATGCGCCGCTCATAATAAAAAGGATATTCTTTGTATTGACCGTGCGCCTTTCCCGTTTCCCTGTCTTACGGTATCGTTCTATTTCTTGAAGCATGGAAATCGGATCATGAGGTGTCTTTAAATCGACCTCGGTCTCTTCCATGGGTTTTAATAGAGCACGTTGTACACCGGCACGTGAAACATCAGGTCCTACCAGATTAGGACTTGCAGCGATTTTGTCAATTTCATCGATATACACAATACCGCATTCAGCCAACTCAATGTCATCGTCGGCTTCTCGAACGAGATCCCGGATAATGTCTTCGACATCGCCGCCTACGTAGCCGGTTTCACTAAATTTTGTAGCGTCACACTTGATAAAAGGTACGCCTATTTTATTGGCGATCAGCTTAATAAGATAGGTCTTTCCTACACCGGTAGGGCCGATCAGAAGGATATTGTTTTTTATCCCTCCCAGAATGTTTTCTTCATCCTCTTCGAGATGGGTTTGAGCGTATCTGATGCGGTTAAAATGTGTACAAATCTTTGTGGCAAGGATAGCTTTGGCGTCCGACTGTTGGACCACATATTGCTCGAGAAAAGCTTCCAATTCTTCTGGTTTAATAGAAAAATTAATCTTGGCTCGCCCTTTTGATTTGTCTCCATCCTCACTTTCTTCCTCAAATGCCTCTTTTTTAGGGAGGACAAAAGGTGAAATGATTCTTATGCGATCGCCGTATTTTTTGGTCAAATAGGCGCTTAATTCTTTTTCCAACTCCTTGTGAGTAGGAAGTTTTTCGTTTTTTTCACTCATGCAACACTCCGTTTCTTGTTCTGATAAGGCGTAATATAATATAGTCTTTGAAACGGCCTCTTTTAAAAAGCCTTGATTTTTGACTATAATCATCTTTTAAGAGAATTTCAACCCTCCTTTTTCCCGCAATCACCAACTTTGATGACTTCGCAAAAAGTCGGATTCAACGAATTTGTTATTCCCGCCTGCCAACGCCTGAGACAGCATTCAGCTTATGTGCCCACATCTCTGGCAATGGCGGGCAGGTCGACCGCAGGGAGAAATCTTATATTTTCAGCATATTACAGGATAACGATTTCTCGCTTCGCTCGAAATGACGAGTTGTCGAGACTTTTTGCGAAATCATCCACTTTCCCCTTGCAATTTTTGCCATATGAGGCCATAAAAAAACAGTAACTACTCAAGCACATTGCCACAAAGACACCAAGGCACCAAGATTATAAAGTTATTTTTTTTATTCCTATATTTGGGTTTCTGGTTTGTTCTTTAGATAAGTATTCACAATTTAAATCATTATTCCATTTGTGCCTTTGTGTCTTGGTGGCAGAATAGTTAAGTTACAAGAGAGGTTTTTCAATAAGGTTTCAAGGCTGATTTTATGAAACGACAAAATATATTGTGCGTGGATGATGAACTAGGAATACTGAATGTGTTATCTGAAATGGTGACAGAGTTTGGTTATGATTGCGAAGTTGCGCAAGATGGGGTGGAAGCCCTTGAAAAGTTTAAGGAAGGTTCTTTTGCTATAGTCATTACCGATCTTGAAATGCCAAGGATGAATGGGATGGACCTTATCCGCGAGTTAACAAAGGAATATCCGGATGTGGACACAATTGCAATTACAGCTCATAACAACAAATATCAGTATACCGACCTGATTGAAGTAGGCGCTTCTGATTTTATAACAAAACCTTTTCACATAAATGAATTGCAAGCAAAGTTGAACCGAATTATACGTGAACGTACCCTGAAAATGGAGTTGACCCGGCTTTCGATGAAGGATGGATTGACCAATATGAATAACAGAAGGAGCTTTAATATACGATTAAGTGAGGAGGTCGGCAGGGCGCTCCGTCAGCAATATAATCTTTTTTTAGTGTTGTGTGATATAGATAAGTTTAAAGACTATAATGATCAATATGGCCACCAGGAAGGGGATGCGGTACTAATCGCAATAGCAGAAGTTGTAGCGGAGTCGACCAGGAAAGATGTGGATGTGGGATATCGTTATGGGGGGGATGAATTTGCCCTTATTATTCCCCAAGCAAATAAAAAACAGTGCAAAGAGATTACAAGTAGGCTCCGCAGAAATTACGAGCGCAGAAACTTTGCGCCAACCTCATTGAGTGTCGGGGTCGCCAAGTTGGAAGATATTGGTAAGGACGTGACCGACAACGTTAACAACCTGATACGACAGGCCGATGCCGCCCTTTATGAGTGCAAACGAAATGGGGGAAACAGAATTATTTTCTATGGCCAGAAGGATCACTCATGATCGGAGACCTTTGCAAAACTGCCATTATGAGCGCTGACGCTTCACTTCGTGCCCGTGATGCGGCGTCAGGCTTCACATTTTAATCCTCGAAATACATAATGTATTCCAGAGGCTTGTCCCGTTAATTAACGGGGTTAAAATTCTCGCCTTCCCCCGGCGACGGGATTTCACTTCGCTCAACTTGCCTGACGAAAAAATGTCACGTTTTGCAAAGGTCTCGATCGGGTTGGTACCCAATAACTTTTTTGCCTTCAAGGCGAATGAGCCTTACTCTGGTTAGTCTGTTTAAACTGTCTGTTTTACCCTCCAAGGCCACTGGAATATAGTTGCTCGTCACGCCTTTCAACCTGCCGGTCATTCGATCCGGGGTTTCTTCTACCAGAATCGATACCTTTTGACCAATAAAGCGACTATAAAAGGCCTTCCGCTTTTCCTCATCCAATCTTTTTAATGCCATACACCGTTGCTTAATGGTCTTAGATGGGATCTGATCGCTAAAATCGTAAGCCGGTGTCCCAAGGCGTCTTGAAAATGGGAATATATGCAAATATGAGACAGGAAGGTTCCGAATAAACGACATCGTGTTGTTAAAACATCTGTCACTTTCTCCGGGAAACCCTACTAATACGTCCACACCAATCCCAATGTCAGGAATTCGCAGATTAAGTTTTGCAATTAAGTCTTTGTAGAATTGCGAGGAATACCTTCGGTTCATCCGTTTCAGAATTCTGTCGTCTCCGCTCTGAAGAGGAATGTGGAGGTGATGACAAACTTTCTGCGAATTTGCTATAAAATCGATCAAATCGTCTAATATTTCCGTTGGCTCTATGGAACTAAGGCGTACTCTTAGATTCACGGGAGATGATTCGATTTCCTTTAAGATCTGGAAAAGATCTGTGGCAGGGGTGAGGTCAAGCCCATACTTTCCCAGGTGGATTCCGGTCAGGACCACTTCCTGGTAACCCTTGTCAGACATCTTTTTTATTCGCTCCAAAAGGATTTCCGGGGGGAGGCTTCTGCTCTTACCACGCGCATATGGGACAATGCAATAAGAGCAGAAGGCATTGCAACCATCCTGAATCTTGAGAAACGGACGTGTCCTACCCGCAAAATTTGTGACAGGCATATCCTGAAAAGGAGCAATGTGAGCCCTTGCTCTTAGATCGGGTATGTCAATCTTAGGCGAATCACAATGTTTTAGTCCATCTGCTATCTTTGCGATTTGAGGTTTTTTGTAGTGTCCTATGATATAGTCTACACCGGAGATAGCGCCAATCTCTTCAGGGGCCACCTGGGCATAGCAGCCGGTTACGATAATAACGGCGTTCGGATTCGACTTAATCGCCTGCCGCATTGCCTGACGGGACTGCATGGATGCTTTTTGGGTAACCGTGCAGGTATTGATTATGCAAAGGTCGGCAGGGGAATGCTTGGAGACAGATTCCCATCCCGATTGATGCATCTCTTCCATTATAGCGGCCGATTCATATTGGTTCACCTTACAGCCGAGAGTGGTAATATTATACCATTTGTCATTTGTCATTTGTCATTTGTCATTGGGTGTTAGAGGTCAGAGGTTAGAGGTCAGAGGTCAGAAAACAGAGGTCAGAAAACAGATGTCAGAGGTCAGAAAACAGATGTCAGAAGTCAGAAAACAGATGTTAGAAATCAGGGGTCAGAATGATTAGGAAACGGGGAAGCGGAGAAACGGAGATCTGTTCTTTGCTCACCGGTTCGCCGATTCTCCAACTCGCCGGTTCATCGGTAATTTCTCTGTCCTCTTAGCTTTCAGCCTTCAGCTTTGAGCTTTCAGCTCTACCCTTTGTCCTCTGACTTCTATTCTCTATTCTCTGTCCTCTATCCTCTATCAGCTAACTTGATCCAGCCCCCTCCTATTACCTTTTCCCCCTCATAAAAGACCGCGCCCTGGCCTGGTGTCACAGCCTCCTGCGGGCTGTCGAATCGTACGAGGGCTTTATTGTTATTCCTTGGGATTAATACGGATGGCGCTTCCTTATGCCTGTACCGGATACGGGTTTCGACTTTGATTGGACCGTCCGGCGGTAGCGCAATCCAGTTTATTCCTTCAACTTCACATTCAGTGGAATAGAGTTCTGATTCGTGCCCTACAACGAGCTGATTCTTTTCTGTCTCTATACGAATGACGTAATAGGGCTCTGCTGCCGGTATCCCAATACCCCGTCGTTGCCCTATGGTATAGGCAAAGAGTCCCTGATGAGTTCCGATCCTCTTTCCGGTATGGTCGACTATAGGGCCGGGACTACCATGTATACCTTCCTTTGCCAGAAAGCGAGGATAATCGTTTCCCTCTATGAAACAGATTTCCTGACTTTCCTCCTCTACAAGAGGGGCTATATTGAATCTCCTTGCCATATTTCTCACATCCTCCTTGGTATAGCTGCCGAGCGGGAAACAGGCGGACTCGAGCTGGTCCTGTGTAAGGAGGGCGAGAAAGTATGATTGGTCCTTGCTGCGGTCAACACCCCGCAACAGTTGAAATCTTCCAAGAGGGCTTTGTGCAACCCTTGCATAATGCCCGGTAGCTAAATACCTTGCTCCCAGATCGCGTGCCTTGTCGAGGAGTTCCCCGAACTTGATGTGTCTGTTGCAGACCATACAGGGGTTTGGTGTGCGACCGTTCTGATATTCCCGGAGGAAATAGCGGACTACATCAGCACGAAATCGTTCAGAGATATCTACAAAAGCGAGAGGAATATCCAAGGCCTCTGCCGCGGCCTTTAGACGAGACTCAAGAGAAGTATGGGGGGTGTGTTTAGAGTTCGAAGCTTCCTTTTCAAAGCCTGTTCTAAAATGGATTCCGATAATATCTTTTTTATCTTTTTTTAACAAGGCAGCGGCGACCAGAGAGTCAACACCGCCGCTTAGGGCTACGGCCATTGAGGGTTTCATAGTTTATAACATTAATAACTTTTCCATCACGCGGACCTCCATGGCACGCGGGGGACAGGCAGGAACGCACAGTTCACAGGCAATGCATTTTTTCTTGTCGAATATAATTTCCATCTCCGGGCGCTTGATCGAAAGCGCTCCGGTAGGGCAGACCGCTGTGCAGGCGCCGCAGTGGTAACATTTCTTTTTGTTCAGTTTTATATCCTGACCCATGGTCTGGACATGTACACCTTGATCTCTAAGGAACTTGACCCCCCTGGTGAAATTTTTCCTGTGCCCGGTAAGTTCCAACACCAGGATGCCCTCTTTTCTGGGGAGAATGGTGGCTTTAAGTATATTAAAACTCAGGTCGAAATCCTTTACCAAATGCCAGACAATGGGTTTCTCGACACTGTTCTTGTCAAACCTGAGAAGAAGCATTTTAGAATACATACAGTCTCCATAGATATTTATTGTAATAGTTCACGCAAAGGCGCAAAGAGCGCAAAGTTTTTTTGGTTTCGAATTTTGAATTTTGGTCATTCGAATTTGTTGAGCGCTTATGCTTCACTTCGTGCTTAGAATTTTGAATTTATTAGCTTTAGTTTATAGATTCCCCTTTGCGTCCTTTGCGCCTTTGCGTGAGATGAATAGTTAGTATTTATTTACATGCAATATATCATCTAATCTTCGTTTTGGCACGTAATGGACTCCGTCTTTTCTCCAGTACTTTATACTATCGGTCATATCCACCATTACAGGGGACTCCCCGGGATACCCGAGAGCGAGTACCGAATCTACCTCTATATGCTCTGGAAGTTGAAACATGTCGCACATTTTCTTCCGGTCGACTGATCTGAGCCAGCAGCTTCCAATTCCTTCTTCAAGGGCTGTCAGAATGATATTTTCAGCAGCAGCCCCTACATCGCGTGCGAAATCCGCTATCTTGTGCTTATTGTTTACCACAATAATAATATAGGCAGTCGGCTTTTCCCTCTCCTTGGGCGTCCCTTCTGGCGCAATGTACGCGGCCCATTTCAATGCCTCAAACACCTTATCCCTGAGGTCAGGATCTGAGACAATGATATATTCCAAAGGCTGCTTGTTTGCAGCCGAAGGCGCTACGCGCCCTGCATTGACCAGCTTTTTAAGTACCTCCGGTGAAATTTCTTTCTGCTCAAAGCAACGCACCGAGCGTCGTTTCATTACACAATCATAAACCGGTGTATGCATGGTTAACACCTCGTTTCCGTAGTCTCAAGGCTCTTCCCTGTTGATTGATTTAATCCTCGTGAGGTGCTTTTTGTCGTAGGAGTAGATGTTGGACATCTTAAGTTTGTTCATAACTGCTGCAATGTAACCGTCGATAAAATCTACGTTGTGGGACAGGTAGTACTCCACAGCCTTCTCCACCAAAGCGCCATTCAATACCTCAAGTCCGGGAGTTGCCAGGATCGCTTTTACCATCTGCCCTATTTCGACATGTTTCAGGCCATAGAATGACTCAAGCACCCACACCATTTCTGCCAGCACCATTTCAGCGGTCATCAGCCTAACCTTGCCGGCGGCCGCGTCGTTTAAGAGTTTTTCCACCCTGTCGGCCTTGATCGGGTCGTCATTGGTAAGGTATCGGATGAAAAGGTTCGTATCTACAAAATATGACCTCATTTCATCTCCTTAATGACCCTTTTGCCAACCACCGACTTTGCAATTGCCCGTTCCTTCTTAAAGTCACTATTGGCGCAAGGCGCAACGCTTCCCCGAAGGTCTTTCAGAGTTTTTACCGGTACGAGGAAGACCTTGTTCCCCTCCCGCATAAAATCTACCTTGTCATTTGGTCGGATATTGAGCAAGTCGCGAATCGCCTTCGGAATAGTTACCTGACCCTTGGTGGTTACTGTCGATATCATTTCATACCTCCGTAGAAATTCCTTACCTCGCATTGTAAGGAAAGAATACCCCATCTGTCAAGTAACAAATAGAGCAGTAACAAATAGAGCAAGTTGACACTATAGGCTCAACCTCTTATAGTACAAATAGCTTAAGAGGTGGAATTATTATAATGGCCCATACAACAGTCAACAGCATTAAAAGAGCAGAACTCCTGGCGCCTGCGGGGAATTTCGAGAAATTAGAGATCGCTATACATTACGGGGCGGATGCGGTCTATCTTGCGGGGAAGGAATTTAGCCTCAGAAATTTTTCCGGCAATTTTTCATCTGATGAACTTCCAAAGGCAATATCATTTGCGCACAGCCGGGGCGTGAAGATCTACGTGGCCTGCAACATCTTTCCGAGAAATTTTGAGCTGGAAGCGATTGCAGAGTATCTGAAATTTCTGGGGGAACTCGGTCCCGATGCCGTTATCGTGTCTGACCCCGGGATCGTCACGCTTGCACAGGAGAT
>DAOVGD010000087.1 GCA_030672555.1 Desulfobacterales bacterium | reverse complement strand
CATTGGAATAAGTTCGGAGGTTTTCTTGGCGGCCATAATCCCGGTGATGCGGGCTGCCTCCAGGACGTTGCCTTTTTTTGCCCTATTCCCTTTGATCAACTCAAGGGTTTCAGGCCTCATTGTAACAGTGCCTTCAGCTATCGCTTCCCGCAGTGTTGCCGGTTTTTCGGATACATCGACCATCCGAACCCTTCCTTTATCATCGAGATGCGTAAAATCCGACATGCAGTTTTTTAATTCTCCTAAATTCTGTCTTGTTAAACACACCCCTAAATCCCCTCTTGTTAGAGGGGACTTGAAAAATTCCCTTCTTGAGAGGGGTGGACGCGGAGCGGACGGGGTGTGTATTACCTTTGCATCTTTGCCGTGAGATCAACGGTTACGCAAAATATTCTGTCTTTCTTGCCACGTCTCTTTTAATTACATCCACAACTTCTTGCAGTACATGAAAGACATTTTCTCTGATATCACCTGCCACGACTACCGCCATTATATCATCTCCCACGCGCAATGTTCCTTCGTTGACCTCTACCAATATGTCCGTGATTCCCGGTTTCTGTTTGTATGTGGCAAGAAGATCCTCCAGACGACCCTGATCAATTCTGACCTCAAGAGATGAGACCGGTCGCCCGTTGCGGGATGTGCCGCGAACTACACCGTTGTGACAGACTATCATCCCGACTTCCGGATATCGGGGATGACTTTTTATCCTATTGATCATTGCTGTGAGATTAATCACGTATTTCCATCACTCCATTTTCAAGTTTAGGGCCATCTATAATTGTCCCTTTTGTAATAATATATTGTCTGCCGGTGTGATTTACGATCTTTACCTTTCCCTTTATGATAACATTCCCTTCAAAGCGAACGTCACCCTCAATTTCAAAGGCCTCGCAATTTATGAGTGATGGAGCGCCTTCCGGAAAGCGTGCTGTCAACTGATCGACCATTTTGTAATATTTGTTGTCGAGTTTAAGTACGAGGGTACGCAAGGCCCTTTTTGGATTTTGAATTACTCTGTAGTCATCAGTGCGCACATAACAGTCCGACCATAGAGCCAAAAGGTCATTGCACTGTTTAACCGGCCTGAACCGGGTTCTTGAAACCCGTATGGCGTCAGCTTTTTCAAATATGGAGATCGCTGCGCCCATGGCAGTTTCAATCTGATATACAGAGGGACTTGAGCCATCGCGAGGATCGACTGTTTTTGGATTTCTGATCATGGGAAGAAGGATCATATCATTATTTTTGTCAAGGTGATCTTTTAGTGCGAGAAGGTTGATCCATATACTATTCGTATTGAAGTATCTATATGTATGGATGTCCTGAAATTGGTTTTTTTCATCCTCTGGGCACTGTGCAGATTCTCTCAAAACTAAACGGCCGTTTTCCTTGAGACGTGCGATATGCCCCCCTTTTTTGTCGATCTCTCTCCGGTCGGCAACTTCCATCAGAAAAGGGAGATTGCTTTTGGCAAAATAACCAAGGATTCGGGCATCCATAACAGCGCCGAGATTGTCTGAATTGGATATGAACGCATAGATAATTCCGCCATCAATGAGCTTTTTTAGCATACCCGATGTTGCCAGGGCAGTGTATATCTCTCCATGTCCCGGAGGATTCCATTCCAATGCGGGATCTTGAGGCCATTCAGCAGGTGTCAAACTATCTTGAAATATTTTGGGAACCTTGTGCTGAAGAAAGGTTAGAGGAATATCGGTTGCAAGGCCATCATATTTGGCTAATTCTTTTTTTGTGTCTTCCTCTGTTCTGAAGCTGTTCATCAGGATCAGCGGCATTTTGTTCCCATATTTCTCTCTATAGCCTAACACTTGTTTTACAGTGATATCCAGAAAACTCATGCCTTCCCTGACTTTTAGTAATGATTTGGCACGTTCGAGCCCCATGCTCGTACCTAATCCGCCGTTTAACTTAATGAGCGCCACCTTATGGAGCACGGATCGTCCCACATTAAATAGGTTGTCCATTCGTTCGAGGTCGGGAATTTCTCCGGGCTTTACCGGGTCGATATCCTTTTTGGTTAGAAGGCCTGTTTCTCCTTTTAAAAGGAGTGTATAGTAGTATTTGAATGTATCAATTATTATTGAGCTAAGACCTGCGCGTTTCATTTTTTCGGCAAAAGGTTTGAACTTCTCGGTTACATCTTTTTCAGCGTGTAATTTCTTGCGTGCCATCTTAATCCTTTCGTCGGTCAGAATCGAGTTTGGAACTTTAAAGAGCAGGAAAAGCGGAAACGAACCAAGGAGAATTTTATCTATTACTACAAATATTTAGAACATAAGTCAACCTAAAATGGATAACATCTTTCCAGCATTGACAATCCAGTTGGTTAGAGATATATTTTTTTGAAATATAACTTTGATGTTGCTGTAAACTCAAACGGGGAGTGGGGTTATGGAAGAAAAAAGGAAGTCTCCGAGACTTAAATGTATTTTTAAGGTAAGATTCCCGGAAGAAAAAGAGCTTGAAACGGAGAATTTCAATCTCGGGGGGGTGTTTGTGAAGACCGCTTTTGCGCAACGATTTAACATGGATGAAACCGTATACTTGATGATTTATCTCCCTACGGACATGAAGAGACCTCTTACAGTACAGAGCAGGGTCGTAAACGTAATGGAAACCGGGATAGGTGTGAAGTTTATGAACCTGAGCGAAATGACCAAACAAGGGCTTCAGGAATGTTATGAATTTTTGTGTAGTCAGGATCACCAGACGCAACAATAATAATATATATCATCTTTTTGTTACTCGGATTTTGTTTCTTTCTTTTCTTGGTGCTTCCAGATGGTTTTGCCTGTTGAAACCATCAATCTTTCTTCTTGAAATGTTTTCTTGTCATGAACCTACCCATTGATCGCAGATCATTTTTGAATTTGTTGGCAAAAGGAGTCCTTGCCGGTTCAGGCATCTGGCTATGTCCATCCCTTGCTTTATGCAAAACCGCTTTTGATTATGCGTTGGAGGGCCAAGATCTGATAGCATCCAAATCGTATGAAAAGGCCGTTAATGTTTTGCAAGAGGCGGTACGGCTCGACTCCAAAAGCGATTGGGCATACGGCCTGTTGGGACGAGCATATTACGGATTGAACAAAAAAGCCGAAGCTGTGGATGCATTCAGACAAGCAGTTCGTCTTAATCCCGGAGACACCTATTCACGGATGATGATCGATATTATTACGCAGAAGCCTATCCCCAAGCTCAAAAAACTAAAGCAGCCTCCTACACACTTGGAAAGGGAAGCAGAAGCCGAAGAAAAAAGGATGTCCACACAGTTGCAATCCAAAGGCGAGTTGGCCTATCAAGTTAACCGGGTTGTAATCGATGCTGGTCACGGGGGATTTGATTCCGGCGCAGTTGGCTTATCCGGATTAAAAGAGAAGGATGTTACACTCGATATTGCAAGGCGTGTCCACGAAAGGTTGTCAAGGGAGAGGAGTATTAAGTCGTTTTTAACCCGTATGGACGATTACTATATACCGTTGAGTGATCGTACTGTTATTGCCAACCAATATCAGGCCGATCTCTTTATCAGCATCCATATTAACGCAAACGAGAACCGAAAGCCGCACGGTTCGGAGACCTACTTTTGTGCGGGGAAGGCGAGCAGTAAAGAGGCTGAACGGGTAGCGGCCTTTGAAAACTCGGTTCTTAAGTACGACAAACCTTACAAAAAGAAGCCCGGTTATATTGATATTGAAGGGATACTTTTTCACTTTGAGCGTAAACTCTATTGGGAAGAAAGTGGTAAGTTTGCGAAAAGATATCAAGAACGTTTTCGAACAGAACTTCCTCTGAAAAACCGGGGGGTGCATTCCGCCAATTTTTTTGTATTGAGAACGGCCAAGATGCCTTCAATTCTCCTTGAACTCGGTTTTATATCAAATCAAGAGGACGAGCGAATGCTCAGGCAGAGAGAATTCAGGGAAAAGATTGCAAAGGCTGTGGTAAAGGGTATATTATTATGAATCAGATAAATCGATGGGGTCTGTTTGTCGTCTTTATCTGTCTTTTAGGATTAGCGAAAATTACCTTTGCCTTGGATGTAAACGACCTGATTTTTCGAGGCTCAGATTATCACTATAAGGGGGACCTGGATCAGGCTATTGCCCAGTTCAAGGCAGCAGTTCGATTGGCCCCTCAGAATGAATATGCCCACAACCAACTCGGGATTTTATATGCAAAAAAAGAATGGTTTAACGCTGCATTCGAGGAATTTAAGCGGGTAATTCAGATTGACGGGAGAAATACATATGCCCTTCTCTGGCTGGGGATACTCGATCTAAAGGGCGGCGATTTGAATAGCGCATTTAATACATTCCAGCAACTCATTAGAATCGATCCTGACAATGCCGACGCCTACTACTTTTTAGGAGCAATCTATAATTTTCGACACAATCCGGCCAAGGCTATTGAATATCTGAAGAAGGCACGAGACGCAGATTCCGGAGAGCCGGACACCCATTATCGTTTGGGCAAGGCCTTCCATAACCTTGATATGACTGCGAATGCACTATTGGAATATCAACGAACACTTTCACTAAATCTCAAGTACACGAAGGCAATCAATGAAACCGGATGGATCTATTACAATCGTGGTAATATAG
>DAOVGD010000203.1 GCA_030672555.1 Desulfobacterales bacterium | reverse complement strand
AAAAGTAGTCCTGGCCTATTCAGGAGGTCTTGATACATCTGTTATATTAGCCTGGCTTAAGGAGACGTATGACTGTTCTGTGATCACCTTTTCTGCTGACATAGGTCAAGGAGAAGAGCTTGATTATATAGAGGAAAAGGCTCTCAACACCGGCGCTGAAAAGGTATATATCGATGATCTTAAAGAAGAGTTTGTAAGGGATTATGTCTTTCCGGCTTTTAGGGCCAATGCGATCTATGAAGGGCAATATCTCTTGGGGACAGCCCTTGCCCGGCCTTTGATCGCAAAACGCCAGATCGAAATTGCCAAGGCCGAGAGAGCCGATGCCGTCAGTCACGGAGCCACCGGAAAAGGGAACGATCAGGTACGGTTTGAGTTGAGTTACCTATCTTTAAATCCTAATATAAGAATTATTGCTCCCTGGCGCGAATGGACGCTCAACTCACGTCAAGCTCTGATGGAGTATGCCAAAAGTCATGACATCCCTGTTCCTGTCACTCCCAAGAAACCTTACAGTACCGACGCTAATCTCCTTCATATAAGCTATGAAGGGGGGATATTGGAGGACCCCTGGACCTCTTCCTCAGAGTCTATGTTCCAGCTTACAGTTTCGCCTCAGGATGCCCCTGATGAACCGGAGGAAGTTACGATTAGTTTTAAAAAAGGGGATTCAGTGGCTGTTAATGATGTGGAACTTTCTCCGGCAAAACTCCTTGCTGAATTAAACCGGTTGGGAGGGAAGCATGGAGTAGGTCGGCTTGATCTGGTTGAAAACCGGTTTGTGGGGATGAAGTCGCGTGGAGTTTATGAGACCCCGGGCGGTACTTTATTAAGGGCTGCGCACATGGCATTGGAGTCGATAACCATGGATCGGGAAGTTATGCATATTCGTGATATGGTGATTCCCAAATACTCTGAACTGATCTATTACGGCTTCTGGTTTTCGCCTGAGATGGAGGTGTTGCAGACAATGATCGATGCTACACAAAAGAGAGTTTCAGGTACTGTTCGGCTGGAGTTGTACAAGGGGAACTGTCGGGTAGTGGGGCGCCGGTCTGAACAATCTCTTTACCGAAGTGATTTTGCCACCTTTGAGGAAGACCAGGTTTATCAGCAGAAAGATGCCGAAGGGTTTATCCGTTTGAATGCCCTGCGACTCAGAATACAGGCGATGATGAAAGATAAAAAAAATTGAGAAATTCAGGAATTCCGAATTTAGGAATTGAAGGTATTCTATTCATTCTAATTCCTAAGTCCCTGAATTCCTGAATTTATATTGTATACGAGGTTCTTATGTCCGCTAAATTGTGGGACGGGAGATTTAAGGAAGCTACCGACACGAGCGTAGAGGCTTTTACTGCTTCTGTTAAAACAGACAGCCGGCTTTATGCATATGATATTCAAGGAAGCATTGCACATTGTAAGATGCTTGCCAGGCAGTCAATTGTTACAAAGGAGGAGGCCGATACCCTAATCAAGGGGCTTGACAAGATCAAGCAAGAGATAGAACAGGGTGCGTTTGCATTCGACGAGGCCCTGGAAGATGTTCATATGAACATTGAAAGCCGTCTTGCTTCCGACCTGGGAGATGTGGCAAAAAAACTCCATACCGCAAGGAGCCGGAACGACCAGGTAGCCCTTGATACGCGTATGTATCTGCGGGATGAATGTAAGGAGATTTTACGCTACCTGACGACCCTTAGAAGGGAGCTTGTCGGTCTCTCCAAGAAATATATTGATGTTGTAATGCCCGGCTACACCCATATGCAGCGGGCGCAGCCGGTTCTTTTGTCCCATCATTTCATGGCCTATTATGAAATGTTTAAGCGGGACAGCGCCCGGCTTGAAGATGGCCTGGCGCGAATTAATGTTCTTCCTCTCGGAAGCGCAGCCCTTGCCGGGACTACGTTCCCGATTGACATGAACTATACGGCAGAACTTCTTGCTTTTCCCAAGGTCACGGAAAACAGCTTAGATGCGGTAAGTGACAGAGATTATATTATAGAATTTCTTGCTTCGGCTGCAATTTGTATGGTCCACTTGAGCCGTCTTTCCGAAGAGTTGATATACTGGTCTTCTGCTGAATTCGGTTTTGTAGAGATGCCCGACTCCTTTTCTACGGGAAGCAGTATCATGCCGCAGAAAAAGAATCCCGACGTCTGCGAGCTGGCCCGAGGGAAGGCAGGGCGTGTGTTTGGCAGCCTGATGGCCTTGTTGACCATGATGAAATCTCTTCCCCTGGCCTATAACCGGGACATGCAGGAAGACAAGGAACCATTATTCGATACCGTAGATACCTTAAAGGGGTGTCTTATGGTTTACTGCAAACTACTTCCCAAACTTAGGATCAACCAAGACCGAATGAAAGAGGCGGCGAGCCGTGGCTTTCTGAATGCAACGGACTTAGCCGATTATCTGGTAACCAGGGGAGTGGGGTTTCGAGACGCACACCGGATTGTTGGTGAAGCAGTTCGCTACTGCCTGGAGGAGAAAAAAGAACTTCATGAATTGACGTTGGAAGTAATGAGAAGATTCTCACCGGCAATTGCTGAGGATGTCTTTGATGCCCTCTCTTTGGGGTCTGTGGTCAACCGGAGAAGATCGATAGGTGGTACAGCTAAGGAAAATGTGTCGGCAGCGATCAGTGCTGCAGAGGAAGAAGTGGGATTAGAGTGAAGATATTCTTACGCCTTTTTATCTGCTTCATCCTGTTGGGAGGGATAGCTTGCGGTAAAAAAGGACCGCCTGTACCACCCAAGGCAATTGTTCCGCAATCAGTAAAGGACCTGAAGGGAGAAGTTATACAAGAACGGATTAGACTCTCCTGGACAATTCCCGAGGGGGAAAATCTATTCAGACTCTTTAAGGCCATAGAGCCTTTTGCAGAAGAGCCTTGTCCAGACTGCCCCGTTCGGTTTACAGAAAAGTTCGATATTGATATCACTGATCCAAAAACCGTTCGTATAGAGGGGCAACAGGTCACCTATTGGGATTCGATTGAGCCCGGGAATCGCTATGTCTACAAGGTCATAGTGATCTCAGAGGATGGAGTGGAGAGTGGCGATTCGAATACTGTCTCCGTTCAGGAGTAAAAAAGCCTGATCAATATTGATGATTTCGTAAGAAGTCTTCAATTCGCTTGATTGGTCACTTGACAAGACTCGCATTAATCATTGATCATTTCACATTTGTCATCTGTCATTTTTTCAATGGTAAATGCCCAATGATAGATGATAAATGACAGATGATGAGACCAAGACAAGCTCATCAAAGACTTTTTATTAATAGGAAGAAACTGAACCATGCATCATTTCCAGTATCGTGACAATGAAATATTTTGTGAAGATGTTCCTATCTCAAAGATTGCCAAAGAGGTGGGAACACCGTTTTACATATACAGCCATGCTACGTTGACCAGACATTTCTTTGCATTTGACGGTGCCTTTAATGAGGTCCCCCATTTAGTCTGCTTTTCTGCAAAGGCAAATTCAAACCTGGCGGTTTTAAACCTTTTTGCCACGTTAGGCTGTGGATTGGATATTGTATCAGGCGGGGAGCTATACCGGGGATTAAAGGCGGGTGTTCTGCCGGAAAAGATAGTCTATTCCGGGGTTGGGAAGCGGATAGACGAAATCGAGTATGCACTTAAGTCGAATATCTTAATGTTTAACATCGAGTCTTTTCAGGAGCTGGAGACTGTGAACCGGTGTGCAGAGAGATTGAACACCAGAGCCCGGATTGCACTTCGTGTGAATCCTGATGTGGATCCCAAAACTCATCCGTATATATCGACAGGTACGAAAAAGAATAAATTCGGGATTAACAGAGAGACTGCCATTTTAACCTATAAAGCAGCCCAAAAACTTTCTAACATAGATATCGTAGGGATTGATTGCCATGTAGGATCCCAATTGACTGAAACAGCACCATTTGTAGATGCCCTGCGCAAGGTAAAAGGACTTATAACCGATTTGGAAGAACTGGGAATTCATATCCAATATCTCGATCTTGGAGGTGGCCTCGGTATAACCTATGACGAGGAGGTTCCTCCACATCCGGATGATTACGCCAAGGCAATTGTCCGGGAGTTAGGGGAAGTCCCCTTTACCCTTATATTGGAACCCGGCCGTGTAATTGTTGGAAATGCCGGCGCGTTGGTAACCAAATGCCTTTATGTCAAAAAGAGCGATAAAAAGAATTTTGTTATTGTGGATGCGGCGATGAATGATCTTGCAAGGCCTTCACTGTATGGTGCATACCATGCCATACAACCAGTAATACAGTGCAAGAGGCCTCCCTTTGTTGCTGATGTGGTAGGCCCGATCTGTGAATCAGGCGACTTTTTTGCCAGGGACCGCAAGCTACCCAAGTGTGAACCGGGTGACTTAGTGGCGCTGATGAGCGCCGGCGCTTATGGATTTACTATGTCGTCTAATTATAATTCGCGGCCACGTGCAGCAGAGGTTATGGTTAAGGGAGACCAATTTCATGTAGTACGCGAGCGGGAAACGTATGAGAACTTGATACAAGGAGAATCGCTTCCGACGTTTCTTTGAATTTAGAGGACAGAGAATAGAGGACAGAGGTCAGAAGTCAGAAGACAGAGGTCAGAGAACAGAGGTCAGAAGATAGAAGACAGAAGACAGAGGTCAGAGAACAGAGGTCAGAGGACAGAGGTCAGAGGACAGAAGATAGAGAACAGAAGATAGAAGACAGAGAATAGAGGCCAGATGGCCATCTGACTTCTGACCTCTGTTTTCTGATCTCTCCGCCCCGCCAGGGCGGGGTCTGACCTCTGACACGAGTGACAAATGCCCAAAATACCCATATTTTACAAAATGAGCGGGAGCGGGAATGACTTCATCCTGATTGACAACCGGGATGGCGTGGTAGGTGCCGATAAGATTAAGGATTTTGTTGCCGCCG
>DAOVGD010000065.1 GCA_030672555.1 Desulfobacterales bacterium | reverse complement strand
AAGTCTAAAATTCTCACGCAAAGGCGCAAAGTCGCTAAGGTTTTTTTTTGTCCTTTGCGGTCTTTGCGGCTTTGCGTGAGTCTTCAACCTCCTGGAACTATGTTGCTCTCTTATGTTCGCATCGACTTTGACGTTTCCCTGCTGAGTGGACAGCAAGTATTGACAAACAAAACGGATGCGTTATGTTTAACTATTTACTTGCCCTTTTTGTTTAGTCCTATTAATTTAATGGTTAATATCATATAATTTATGATATTAGCAACCAAATTTCACAAAAGTATCTAATCGGTCGAGTCGGGCTCCTTTTTGCGAGCTTTTAAGTTGAGATTATGATTGAAGCAACGAGACTGACAAAAAAGTTTGGCACTATCACCGCTATAAAGAACGTTTCGTTTCATGTGAACAAAGGTGAGATTCTCGGTTTTCTTGGTCCTAATGGAGCTGGAAAAACAACTACTATCAGGATATTAACCGGACTTTTTCCGGCCACATCCGGTTCTGCCCGTATTGCCGGATTCGATGTCTTTGATCAATCAATCGAAGTTCGAAGGCGTTTGGGCTATCTTCCTGAAAACGTACCTATATACAATGAGATGCCGGTGTCGGCCTACCTTAAGTTTGTGGCAAGCATGAAAGGGGTGGAAGCCAAAAATGTGTCAAAAGAGGTTGCGAGAGTGCTTGACCGGTGCAGTCTTATGCCGGTCAAAAATCGCATAATAGGGAAACTCTCTAAGGGGTTCCGACAACGTGTCGGTATCGCCCAGGCCATACTCCGTAATCCGGATGTCCTAATCCTTGATGAGCCCACCATAGGCCTTGACCCCAGGCAAATCACGGATATTCGAAAGCTTATCATGGGCTTTGCAGGTCGAAAAACTGTGATTCTCAGCAGCCACATCCTCCCTGAGGTCAGCATGATGTGCCGGCGGGTAGCCATCATAAACAATGGTCGAATTGTAGCCATAGATACTCCACAACGTCTTACAGGGCGTACAGCAGATAAGGTGCTCCTTGAAATCAAGGGGCCGGAGGCTGAAGTTCTTACAAGACTTCGAGGCATCCCTGGAGTCGGATCGATCGCGTCGGAAATTGATCAAAAAACAGGAATCGGTCGCTATACAGTAGAAACAAAAGACGGAAGAGAGATTCGGGATACATTGTCCCGGTCCATTATTACCGCAGGATGGTCACTTCTGGAGATGCGCGCAGTTCGGGCCAGCCTGGAAGATGTATTTATCCGGCTTACCAGAGAAGAAAGATAGAGGATGAGAAATATATATAGTATCTGGAAAAGGGAAGTTTATGTATACTTTACATCGCCTATTGCGTATGTGGTTCTTACTACTTTTTTAGTATTATCGGGATATATATTTTATAGTTCCGTTGCATTTTTTAGCAATATCAGCCTGCAGGCATCCCAGATGGAGTATGCAGGAGACATTAATGTTACAGAAATAGTTCTTAAGCCGACCTTTAGAAACATAAGTGTATTCATGCTTATGATGATGCCCATTATTACTATGAAACTCTTTGCTGAAGAGCAAAAGACAGGGACACTTGAACTTGTTATGAGTTATCCCATACGGGAAGTTGAGCTTTTGATGGGGAAATTCGCTGCCGCATTTACGATCTTTCTCACTATGATCTCCCTGACCGGCTTCTATCCCGCACTCTTATACAAGTATGCGGCGCCGGATACCGGTACAGTTATCACGGGTTACATAGGACTCTTCCTCTTGGGCGGAGCGTTCATTGCCATGGGGTTGATGTTCTCATCATTTACAGAGAACCAGATTGTGGCAGCGGCAGGATCATTCGGAGCGCTCCTCATGTTCTGGCTTTTGGGATGGTGTGAAACATTTGTTGGATCAGGGTGGGGGAGTTTATTGGCACATTTATCATTTCTTAACCATTTCGACAACTTTTCCAAGGGGATCGTTGATACGCGCGATATCGTATATTATCTAAATCTCACCATTCTGTTTTTGTTCATCACTCTGCGATCATTGGAGTCAAAACGTTGGCAAAGATGAGTCGAAAAAAACTGTTTGATACATTTGGATACGTGGGGCTTTTACTGTGGATAGCCTCTGCCTTGGCATATACTATGAGCTTCGCCTTGAGCCGGCTATGGATCGGATGGCTGGTCGGCGCATCTTGTATTATTGCTTATGTAATAGGCAACTTCGGAATGATTCGAAGCTATTTCCTGAAACGGTCTACCCGGTACAGGACAAATGCTATCCTCATGGTATTACTCCTGTTTGGAATCCTGGTCCTTGTTGAAGCCTTTTCGGCTAAGCATTACAAACGTTTTGATCTTACGTCAAACAAACGATACACCCTAACCGAACAGAGTATAAACATATTGAAAAAAATAGAAGGTCCCGTCCACGTAACCGCATTCTTGCAGGAAACCTCATCCGGATGGGAAAAGGCCAAAGATCTTCTTGGCCAATATGCCTACCACTGTAAACTTTTTTCCTTTGAATTGGTCGACCCCGACCGTTGTCCTGGAAAAGCAAAACATTTTAAAATTACAAATTATGAAACATTCGTGATAGAAAGCAATGACAGAGATGAGAAGGTTAATGATATATCTGAAGAACATTTGACCAATGCTATTTTACGGGTAATGCGGGAGCAGAAAAAGACAATATACTTTCTTACAGGGCACGGAGAAAGATCTATAGAAGATATTTCAAGAGAGGGATACAGCGCTGTAAGGGAGGAAATAGAGGCACAAAATTACCAAGTAAACAATCTACTCCTTATGCGATCCAGGCAAGTTCCCAAAGATGCAGGGATTATTGTAATCGCCGGCCCTGATGCTGAGATTCTTGCAGAAGAGGAAAGAATGCTCAATGAGTTTATACAAGGGGCGGGAAACATAATCGTTCTTGTTGATCCGGAAGCAAGAACAGGATTGCCCCGGTTTCTAAAGCCATATGGGGTTAAGGTGGGAAATGATATCATAATAGATAAGTTAAGCAATGTCTTGGGGGCGGATTATCTCACGCCAATCGTATCAAAATATGCAGATCATCCGATCACGCAAGATTTAAAGACAGCATCTTTTTTCCCTCTTGTACGGTCGATCACCTCCCTTGATGATAAACAAAATCATGTGACCGAACTCGCCTTTACAGGCGAACAGAGTTGGACAGAAAGTGATCTTGACGGACTCAACCAAGGAAGGGTCTCTTTTGATCCGGAAGAGGATATAAAAGGCTCTGTCTCAATCGCTGTTGTTTGTGAGGTTGAATCCGAGACAGAAGAAAAGACTGATAATAAAAAATATGATAAGGCAAAGAGATCATCTATTGTTGTTTTTGGAGATTCAGACTTTGCTTCAAACGGCTACCTGAATCTTTCCGGGAATCGGGATCTTTTTATGAACACACTCGGCTGGCTTTCAAGAGAGGAGAACCTGATAACAATTCGTCCCAGATCTAAAAAGTCCGCTCCGGTGCTTCTTTCATCCATGGAAGGGAAAAATATTTTCTGGCTTTCCGCGGTTCTTTTGCCTTCCACAATATTGCTTGTAGGGGTTGTCGTGCTCCATTACAGGCGCAAGGTCATAAAATGATACAAAAGAGGTTAGTCTTTTTTGCCATTATATTTGCCCTGTTAAGTGCATTCTACTATTTTTATGAGATCAAGTGGACGGGAAAAAAGAAGGAAGCGCTCGACAAATCAAAAAAACTTTTTAAATTTAAAGCTGAAGATGTAGAAGGTTTGCGTATAAAAAATTCTAAGATAACCCTTATACTTAAAAAAGAACAAGAAGATTGGTTCATAATAGAGCCGTTTAGAGCTAAAGGGAACAAAGCTGACATTGAATCGATAATAAACGCGCTTGTGTCGGAACGCTGGATGCGCGAATTAACGCTTGAGGAAGGGAAGTTGGCTGATTTTGGTCTCGCACAACCAGCAATATTGATTGCTATGAAAGGAAAAAAGTTGGGTAGAGAACGAACAATTCAGTTAGGTTCCAAGAGCCCTACCGGTAGTTTTTTATATGTACGTATAGACCAGGAACCTCGTATCCTCATGGTCCACTCATGGCTAAAAAATATTGTAAACAAGTATAGTGATGAACTTACTAAAAGCAACCTTGTGTCCTAATTTAACTTCTGAACACAGGGTCAAAATAAAAAATAAAGGAAACAGTATAGACTGATGACTACCCAAAGAGACTATTATGAAATACTCGATGTGGATAGAGATGCCGACGAAGCAACTATAAAGTCCCAATACCGCAAAATGGCTATGAAATACCATCCGGATCGTAACCCGGAGGACAAGGAGGCGGAAGGAAGGTTTAAAGAAGCTGCAGAGGCGTATGAGGTGCTTAGGGATACGGAAAAACGGAGTATATATGATCGTTATGGTCATGAAGGACTTAACGGGACGGGTTTCAGAGGTTTTGGCGGTTTTGAGGATATATTCAGCAGCTTTGGTGATATATTTGAGGATTTTTTTGGATTTGGAATGGGGGGGACTTCCAGGACCGCGGCCCGTCGTGGAGCGGACCTTCGATACGATCTCGAGATCGATTTTTTGGATGCGGCCTTTGGCGTTGAGACCGAAATCACAGTTGAAAAGCAGGAAAAGTGCTATACATGTGACGGCACCGGCTGTGAACCAGGGACATCTTATGAAACCTGTCCTGTATGTCGAGGCGCAGGGCAGATTACACGTTCCCAGGGATTCTTCAGTATCAGGACTACCTGTCCGAATTGTCGGGGTGAAGGTCAGTCTATTCCCCACCCCTGCCAAGCTTGTCGCGGTACCGGCCGGGTGTTAAATAAGAAAGCGGTGATCGTCAAGATACCGGCCGGGGTCGACACGGGGTCGCGACTTCGCCTAACAGAGGAGGGAGAAAGCGGTCTGAAGGGCGGTCCTCCCGGAGATCTTTATGTCGTGATACATGTAAGACCCCATGACTTTTTCAAGCGGGAGGGTACAGATATCATTTGCGAAATCCCTATACCCTTTGTGGACGCGGCTATTGGCACTACAATTGAAGTTCCCACACTTTCGGGGAAACGAACCCTTGATATTCCGAAAGGGACTCAGCCTGATGAAGTGTTCAGGTTTGAAGGGTTAGGAATTCCTTCGCTGCGAGGTTATGGAAGAGGAGATCAATTTATAAGGTTACGGATGAAAACACCAACCAGTCTGAGCAAAAAACAGGAATCTCTATTGAGGGAATTCGCTCAATTGGAATCGAAAAAATTTTCGAGCAAGCTTAAGAGACTTTTTAATGGAAAACAATAACCGATTTGTCCTAATTTTTAGTTCATAAGATCTCTTTGCAAGTTTTTTAATAGAACATTTTTACCCTTTACAGTATATTTTGATTGTGTTAGAAATTTATGTTTATTGTAAATGTAACGTTGTGTACAAAAAAATACAGGTGTAATTATGGATGAAAAGGATTTGGAATACTACAAAAAGTCTTTAACAGATCAATTGGAAGGCCTTCTTGGCGAAGCCAACAAAACAGTCAGCGGTATGACGGGACGAAAAGAAAACTTTCCGGATCCAACGGATCGCGCATCACTTGAATCCGACAGAAACTTTATGCTTCGCATCCGGGACAGAGAACGAAAGCTGATCGGAAAGATCAGGAAGGCATTGGAACGGATCGACGCCGGCACCTTTGGAATCTGCGAAAGATGTGGTGAAGAGATCAGCTCTAAACGTTTAAAGGCCAGGCCCGTCACCACATTGTGCATAGAATGCAAAACACAGGAAGAGGCTCGCGAAAAGGCCCAGGGAGTATGAAACAAGCCGGTTCCAATGATGATGGGTGGGTTGATCTGCACATCCACTCAACAGCATCCGACGGAACGCTATCTCCTGAACAGATACTCAAAATGGCCCTAGATCTTAATCTTCGGGCCATTTCCATTACTGACCACGATACCATCAATGGAACTATCGAGGCTCACCACCATTTAACACCTCAAGATGTTGAGCTCCTCTCCGGGATCGAAATCAGCACCTCATTACAAGGTAATACGCTTCATATACTCGGATATCTGATCGACCTAAAAGACCCGGCTTTGTCCAGGACGCTTTCCATACTTCAAAACGCCCGTAAGGAGCGAAATCCCAAAATTATACAGAAATTGCAACAGCTCGGCATAGAAGTGTCCTATGAAGAGGTGGTCAAGGTCTCTGGCGGAGGAGAAGTGGGGCGGCCTCATATTGCCGAAGTCCTCCTCCAGAAGAAAGTTGTCCGATCACTAAATGAGGCGTTCCAGAAGTATCTCGGGACAAACGGCCCGGCTTACGTGGACAAATATCGCCTTCAACCTGCTGAGGCGATAAGCCTGATTGCCGATGCCGGAGGGGTCCCTGTGCTGGCTCACCCCTTTATCATAAAGACCAACTCGGAGAGAGATCTCGATAAGATCGTCTCAGAGCTTGTATCAAATGGCCTGAAAGGGATTGAGGTCTATTATTCCGAACATACGGACATCCAGACTGTTCTCTACGAGCAGATAGCACAAAAGCACGATCTTCTTATTACAGGCGGAAGTGATTTTCATGGCGCAAGGAAAGCAGGAGTATACATGGGGGTGGGAAAGGGGAATTTGAGAATACCGTATCGACTCGTTGAAGCACTAAAGGAATATAAGGTTACCAAATTACCACGTGAACCCATATAAAAAGAAAAAGGGAGGGGCGTATGACAGAGATTATAGACGTACGGGGAAGGGAAATTCTTGATTCCAGGGGAAATCCAACCGTAGAAGTCGATATGTTGCTCAGTTCCGGGGCAATAGGACGAGCCGCTGTTCCTTCTGGTGCCTCAACCGGAACGAGAGAGGCGCTGGAACTCCGGGACAGACGTCTTAAACGTTATGGAGGTAAGGGGGTTGGCAAGGCAGTAGAAAATATTAACAAAATTATTATGCCGAAAATCATCGGATTGGATGCTGCCGACCAGGTTGCCTTGGATAATTTTCTCATCTCTTTGGATGGCACTTCGAATAAATCGAAACTCGGAGCTAACGCCATCCTTGGGGTATCGATGGCTGCTGCAAGGGCTGCTGCTGAAGCCTTAGGGCTGCCACTATACCGATATGTCGGAGGAATTAATGCGCGCCTTCTTCCGGTTCCAATGATGAACATTATTAACGGCGGTGCGCATGCAGCAAACAACCTTGATATCCAGGAGTTCATGATCGTTCCTGTTGGGGCGGCATCTTTCAGTGAGGCCCTTCGCATGGGTGTAGAGACCTTTCACAAGCTCAAGGCTGTCTTGAAAAAATCGGGACACAACGTGGCAGTGGGAGATGAAGGAGGGTTTGCTCCTAATCTTTCCTCCAACGAAGAAGCGCTCCGGTTCATTATGACCGCCATTAAAGAAGCAGGCTATAAACCGGGCAAAGATATCTCTCTTGCCTTGGATTCGGCTGCCAGCGAATTTTACAACAAAGGAGAATATATCCTGAAAGCCGAAGGGGCTAAGAAGATGAATTCGGCAGCTATGATCGATTACTATGAAAAGCTTGTTTCCGATTATCCGATCATCTCCATAGAGGATGGTTTGGCCGAACAGGATTGGAAAGGGTGGGCAATGATGACAGAACGTCTCAGCGAAAAGATTCAGATTGTAGGCGATGACATCTTTGTTACCAATCCGGCAATATTCAGAAAGGGGATCGAAAAGGGGATCGGAAATGCCATATTAATAAAACTAAACCAGATCGGTACTGTAACGGAAACGCTTGAAACCATAACCATGGCAAAAGAGGCCGGATATAATACGGTCATTTCACACCGGTCCGGAGAAACCGAAGACACCTTCATCTCGGACCTTGCTGTTGCGGTAAATGCAGGACAGATCAAGACCGGCTCAGCCTCAAGAACTGATCGTGTTGCCAAGTACAATCAACTTCTCAGGATTGAAGAAGAATTAGAAGAGTCGGGCCGTTTTCAAAAGAGAACGTAAAAGAACCATCTATTATTCAGATCTTGAATTCACTGAGTCTACGAATGATGGGATTTGAACTACATCCTTTCATTCGTGGGCTATGGATTGCATCAGTTCATTGTCCTGCATTTTGGCATCCTTTTTGCTTCTCTTATATAATAGTAGTTACCTACTCATTTCTGACCGGTTTTGCGAAGATTTTTGTTGTAAAATTGTAGGTTTTAGCATACAAAACAACAGAGTGAGACCTTTGCAAAACGCGACATTTTTTTGTCAGGCAAGGAATTGGTTGATAACTGATTGCTGAACGCTTACAAAGAAGGGCATATGTTGGAAAACGCAAGAAAAGATCCAAAGGCTACGAACACTTTGAAGTATAGAAAACCAGAACCAACGCGCCTGAATCCGCTAAAACCCCCGCACCGTATAGATACTATAAGGTGGCCACGTTATGGGAGGTTGGGCGATGAAGAAAGGGTCACCACGATAGAACTCATGGTAAAAGAGATAACCGAGAACAACGATTGGAATATCCTGGCAACCACCCTGTCAAAAATTATCGGTGTCCGGAAGTTTCAGATTCATCCCAAAGAAGGGATGATCAAGCTGCGATTCAATCAAGAACAGATCAACCTTGCAAAACTCAAGCACATCCTTATGAATTATGGATACGATATAGGACCCGGCTCTGCATCAGAACACACAGATCAAGAAGCTGTATTCTTTCCAAAATCGATTTAATAAGATAAAATAAGAGAAGGGACCCCCTCCCCTCAAGCCACTCGACAACGTTATAAAGGGGCAACCTTTCATGGAGTGGATTTTCGTTTTACTAAGGAGGCTGTCCGAGAATTCTGATCCTACTGCAAAAGCGTGAGAAACGGCCCAAATTCCCGCAAGTTTTCGTCAAATAGGCCTGCTATTCTCCTCAAATTTGCGAAAATTTTGTCTCGTTCTCACTCTTTTTCGTTACGGAC
>DAOVGD010000173.1 GCA_030672555.1 Desulfobacterales bacterium | reverse complement strand
CAGGGAAACGTCAAAGTCGATGCGAACATAAGAGAGCAACATAGTTCCAGGAGGTTGAAGACTCACGCAAAGCCGCAAAGACCGCAAAGGACAAAAAAGAAAACCTTAGCGACTTTGCGCCTTTGCGTGAGAATTTTAGACTTGGATTATATCAACATCATTTCAACCTGTTATCGGCAAGAATGACGGAACCCTGGGAACGGAGCAAGTTAAATTGACAATGGCATTATGTATGGTATATTATTGATATTTTATAGCTTGCGATTAATTATATAACGGATTGATATTGTAAACTTAATTTAACAGCCGCCAGGGTATAGTTTACTTAACCTGACAAGAATCAATCGATTTATGTTTGGAGTTAAGAGATTTTTTAAAAAGTGGCGTAAAGGCAAGGCGCGACCCCCCGGGGAAGAGGTGTCAACCGAGGCTATTCGGCATGCTTTTACCAAAAGATATTTGAGCTTTAAGACGCTTCTTAGCACGAACAATGAGGTGTTAGAGATAATAAATGAGCTGGAACAGGCCTTCCGAGGGAGCCGCAGTTTCGGCATGTCGTTCATCCGGGCGCATTGCACAGCGATCTCTGTCAATATGTATAAGATTATCGATAACTTAAATCAGATTGCCGATTATCGATATAAAGAACTGTTTGAAACACTTGAAGGTGTGCTGGCAAAAATTTACCAGGAATTAGCACACAAAAAGGGAGAACACCCCGGCGAACTGGTCCTTCCTCTTGAGGCTGTCGACAAAAGAATGGCCGATCAGGTTGGGACCAAAATGGCGAATCTGGGGGAGGTTAAAAATCGTCTCGGTCTTACCGTTGCCGAAGGCTTTGTTATCACGTCCTCAGCCTATGAGCGTTTCATGGAACACCGTGATTTGCAGGAGGAGATTAATCGCCGGATTCAATTCCTTGAGCCGGAAAATATCGCCCGACTCCATGAAGCCAGCGCCGAGATCCAGCAGCTTATCATCAACGCGCCCCTTCCTCCAGGACTTGAAGACGCCATTACCCGAGCCTACACAGAGTTAATGGCAAAGGTAGGTGAGGGCGTCAATGTCTCTTTACGGAGCAGCGCTCTTGGTGAAGATACCAAAAATGCCTCTTTTGCCGGGCAGTATCGTTCCGTACTAAATGTGAATCAGGAACATCTAATTATTTCTTACAAAGAGATCCTCGCCAGTAAATATTCCGTGCCGGCCACTGCTTATCGTCTGAACAAGGGATTCCGTGATGAAGACATCGCTATGTGTGTCGGCTGTATGGCCATGGTCAATGCCGAAGCCGGTGGTGTCATGTACTCGGTAGATCCCGGCAACATACGGCATGAGTATATTATCATCAATGCTGTTCGTGGGCTTGGCAAGTCAGTAGTGGATGGAAGTATAACTCCCGACGTTTTTGTTCTCTCCAAAGACCATCCTAAAGATATTTTAAAAAAAGAGATCGTTCCTCAAAGACAAAAGCTTGTTTGTGATGCCGCAGAGGGGATATGTCTGATAGAGGTCGTAGGAGAAGAAAAGAGCTGTCCCGCGATTACCGAGGAGCAGGCTGCTTTGCTGGGTGAATTGGCCCTCCGTCTCGAAGAACATTTTGGCGAGCCCCAGGATATTGAATGGGTGCTTGAGCCTAACAGTTCTATCTCGATCTTGCAGAGCAGACCACTGATAGTGCTCGGTGAAGAATTGGTAGGACTTAAGGATGTTCCTCCATCAAAGGTTGGCCTCCCCGTATTGCTCACCGGCGGTGTAACAGCCAGCCCGGGCGTAGCGAGTGGACCGGCCTTTGTGGTTGCAACAACCGTGGATATGCTCCAATTTCCCCATGGCGCTGTGCTGGTGACCAAAAACCCCTTGCCTCAGTGGGCAGCGCTTTTAAATAGCGCTGTTGCTGTAGTTACAGACCGGGGAGGCGTCACCGGTCACCTGGCAGCCGTAGCCCGTGAGTTCAAAGTCCCCGCCCTTTTGGGGTCTTCAAACGCTACCAGGGATATCCACAACGGGGATCTCATTACGGTCGATGCCGACGGCCGCACGGTATATGCCGGCCGGGCAGAATCGCTTTTGCAGAAGGAGGCTGAAAAGACAAGTTTAATGCAGGGAAGCCCTGTTCATACCACATTAGACACCGTCCTAAAATATATCGCGCCATTAAATCTTACCGACCCTGATGCGCAAAATTTTACACCCGAAGGATGCCAAACCATACATGACATTACCCGTTTTTCTCATGAGATGTGCTTACGCTCGCTTTTTGATTTCAAAAGGGACACTTCTTTCCCAGGACACTTAGCCAAGAGACTGGTTTTTAATGTTCCTATGCAATGGTGGGTTATTGACCTGGATGGCGGCTGTAGAGAAGGAGTTGAGGGGGATACGGTCAGTCTTGAAGATATAATCTCTTCTCCCATGTTGACTTTGTGGGAGGGGATAACAGCTATCCCCTGGAAAGGTCCACCGCCGGTTGATACAAAAGGATTCCTTTCCGTCATGTACGGAGCGACAATGGACAGGAGTCTTGTGCCCGGCATACGTTCACGTTATGGTGAACGGAATTACTTCATCATATCCAGGAATTTTTGCCATCTCAGTTCGCGATTCGGGTTCCATTTTTCGACTGTAGAGGCTTTTTTCGGTGAAAGGATAGCTGAAAATTACATCTGTTTTATTTTTAACGGCGGAGGAGCCGATCCTATCCGCAGGGAACGAAGAGCCAACCTTATTAAATTGATACTGGGAAAATACGATTTTTGGGTACAGGTCAAGGGCGATCTGGTCTTTGCCCGGATAGAGCGGCAGGAAGTCGATTTTCTAAAAGAGAGGCTGAAGGTCCTCGGCCATCTCGTAATGCACACGAGGCAGTTAGACATGGTCCTGTCGAACAGCGCAAGGGTGAACTGGTACGTGGAGGAGACGCTCAAGGAACTGTCTACTTTTGTGGATATTCCTCGGTGAGGTGAGTAGTCGAGTAGTTGAGTGGTCAAGTGGTCGAGTAGGGAAAATGGTTAGGTGGCTAATTCGCCGAAGGCGGAACCACTTGACTACTCGACTAAGGTAGCGGAACTTCCGAGACGTTTGATTAACTATCAAACGGGAATCCCTCTACTATCATCAAGTTGTGTTTTTCGGAAGGGTTAGCTTTGAATAAGAAGGAAAACAGGCACAGCTATTACGCACGCTTGCGTCTCAGGTTGATGGCCGCCATTTTTTTTGTGGCCTTTGTCCCCTTAATAGTTTTGGGTGGAACCATCTACTACCACTATAGTACTAATATTGTCCTTCTTATCTTTGTTTTGAGTACGCTCGTTATTATTGTGAGCACTATACTTATTACCAGACGGGTAATCGGCAACTTGGAAGAAATCGGCAGGGAAAGAGCAGAAATCGCCGACCACCTTGTTCAATGTTATAAGTTGGCAGCTATCGGAAAATTAGCGAGCAGTATAGCCCATGAGATCAATAATCCCCTCGCTGTTATTGCTGAAAAGGCAGGATGGATGGAGGACCTACTGAGCGAAGGTGATATAAAAAACGACCCCAATTATAGTGAATTATTCAAGGCCACCCAAGATATCAAGAAACATGTTGACCGAGGGAAGAAGATCACCCATCGTCTCTTGGGGTTCGTTCGAAGAAAGGAGATAGAGTATAAAGAGATAGATGTGAATCTCATTTTAGGTGAGACTGTTTATTTTTTAGAAAGAGAGACCAGATTTCGGAACATAAATATAATATCGGAATACCAGGCTCACCTGCCAAAAATATTCAGTGACGAGGCACAATTACAACAGGTGTTCATTAATATCCTGAACAATGCTATTGATGCCATCGATAAAAATGGCACTATATACATCTCGACAACGAGTCAAAATAGGGGGGTTTTGGTCTCAATAACAGATACAGGACCGGGTATTCCTAAGGAGGTTTCGGAAAGGATATTTGATCCGTTTTATACGACCAAGCCAGTTGGCAAAGGTACTGGCTTAGGACTTTCTACCAGTTATGACATCGTAAAAAGATTAGGGGGGCGCATGACGGTCGAGAGCCAGGTCGGGAAAGGGACAACCTTTCATATTATGCTGCCCCGTTCGCAGCCTGGAGGCAGAGGTCAGAAAACAGAAGATAGAGGACAGAGGTCAGAAGTTAGAAGATAGAGGACAGAGGTCAGAAGGAAGTGTCTAAAGTTTGAAGTGCCTAAAGTGAGTTCCGCCTTGGCGGGACTGAGGAATTCTGTCATTATAAAAAGGCTATCACCCTTAACTTTAGGCACTTCAAACTTGGTCTGCTTGTTTAAAATAAGGGATGATGAGAATGGAAGGGATTAAGATATTGTTGGTAGATGACGAGGAGGACTTTCGAACAACACTTGCCAGCAGGTTAAAGAAAAGAAAACTTGATGTTACAGACGCGGGGAGCGGCAATGAGGCCATTGAGCTTGTCAAGCAAGGTTCTTTTGACGTGGCTGTTATTGACGTCAAGATGCCGGGAACGGACGGCGTCGAAACTTTGGCCAGGATCAAAGAGATTAGCCCGTTTATCGAGGTTATTATGCTTACGGGGCATGCCTCGGTCGAATCAGGTATAGAGGCTATGAAATTAGGCGCCTATGATTACATTATGAAACCCTGCGATATCGACGAACTTCTCATTAAAGTCGGGGATGCTTATCAACGCAAGATATTCCAGGAAAAACATGCCGCGACAATCAAGCGGAAACAAAAAACCTGAGGATAACTTCGTAGTTTAAATTTTTTTTATAATTTTGATTAAATCACGATCTTTTCCCAAAATTGGTTCTAACAGGCTACGATGAAAGGAAAGAGATCGTAATTTTTTTTGTAGTTTTTCGATCCTACTGAAAAGCTACGGTGCTCAGGAGCTATTATTATTGACGACGCTTAGAATCATGATAGAATGTTATTAATAGGGAATGGAGAACCGTTTATCTCAAATTTTTCCGTGGTTACGTATTTAAATCAATCACGAAAACCCGAAAGTACGAAAGCACGAAATAGGTAAGGAAGTATTTTGGACATTTTGAGATCTTTTTCGTGCTTTTAGCCTTTCGTGTTTCCGTGATAATATTGTTTTGTCGTTTTAAAATCTTAGCCTTCCTTGCCTGGCGAAAGAATGTCGCGTTTTCCAAGGGCCTCACATTTAGGAGCATAGTTTGGGCAGAGGCATGAACATCGGACCGAAAAAATTTATTATTATTGCCGTATGCGCTTTCCTTCTCCTATCTGTGTTTACAATCTATATGGGCTATAGCGCCAATAAAGATATGGAAAAGACCGTGACGGACCAGTTCAACCGGCAACAGCTCATATTAGCTAAGAAAATAGCCAATAATATCCGTAATCATTTCAGTTTTCTTGAGACCAGCCTGCGCGGGCTTAATCAATTCTGGGAGCGGAATGTTGAAAGAACGGAGGAGGTAAGGACGTATGTCACTTATTCTTTTGCGTTCCTCAGCGGCTGGGATGTCCATGCGATTGCTCATCTCGACAATGAAGGTAACGCCCCCATTATTTTAAACGCACAAGGGTTCACTAATGAGAAAGAATTAGGTATCAATTACAATACTTATTGGCAATGGGGTGTCAAGCCTGAAAACAGAGGTAAGATAATTATCGGACGCACTTTTCAGCCTGACACCGGCCTGTTCAAGGGGCGCTGGCTGGCGATCATGGCCACACCGACCTGGAGACCCGCTACGCCGGGAAATGGGAGCCTGAAGTATCAGTTTGAAGGTCTGAGCCTTATCGTTGTTGACCCGGTAGGTATTGCACAGAGATATGCCCGAGACGTTCGATCGGGAGAGACAGGCTATGCTTGGGTTATTGATCATAAAGGGATTTTTTTAAGCCACTACGAGGAGACTTTTGTTGGCGAGGATTCCTTTACTGTCAGGCACAAAAGGAGTCCTCACATATCTTATGCGACGATAAATGAGATTGTACGGAACTATCTGCTAAAAGGGGATGAAGGTACAGGCTGGTATATATCGGAGTGGCATAGGGGTGTAATTGGCGAGATGAAGAAACTCTTCGCGTATAGTCCTATCTTTTTATCAAGAGAAGACGACACAGGCAACCTATGGTCGGTGGCTGTTACCGCCCCTGTGACAGAGGTTTATGGGATTGTCCAGTCACTTGTAATAAAGCAATGGCTGGTTGCCGGTGTATTTCAATTAGTGGTTTTTTTGGGCCTGGCCGTGTCCATTTATTTTTCACTGCGATGGTCGCGGCTCTTGCAGGCGGAGGTTGACCGCAACACCGTTGACTTGAGACGTTCCGAGGCTAAGGTGCGGCGTGAAAGAGACAAGGTTAAAGAGAGCATGCGGAGACTTGTTGAGACCCAGGAAAAGCTTATACGGGCGGAGCGCTTTGCGGCCATTGGAGAGGCTGCGGCTTATCTCTCTCATGAAATTAAAAACCCCCTGGCAGCTATCGGTGGGTTTGCAAGCCAGATAGAAAGGTCCCTTTCTGAGGACGACGACAATATCCGAAAGTTGCAGATCATTAGTGAGGAGACCACACGTCTGGAGACGTTGTTGACAGACGTCAGGGACTTTACGAGGCCTTTCAAGCCTCAGAAGGAATTGAAGGATATCAATTTATCTATCGAAGAAACATTGTCTCTTATGGAAGACAACCTTAAGTCCATGGGGATCGATTACGATAATTTTCTGGACGATGAATTGCCGCCTATATGGTTTGACCCGGAGCAGATCAAACAGGTCTTGATTAATCTCATAAAAAACGCTGCAGAGGCTATGCCTGAGGGTAAAATAACTATTTTATCCCGGCAGGAGGATGATTACATCAAGGTCTCAATTGTCGACAGGGGTGCGGGAATATCTACTGAGACGGTCGAAAAGATATTTGAACCGTTTTTTACGACCAAAAAGAGAGGGACAGGATTGGGCCTTGCAGTCTGCCGGAAGATAATTGAAGATCATACTGGTGAACTTTCTGTTGAAAGCGAGGATGGAAAGGGGACTAAGTTTACTATCTCTTTGCCGATTGAAAAAGATTGAGTAACTACTCAGGTTGTTAGGTTCACGGTTCAGGGTTGCTCTCTTCACATTTATAAGGCAGCATAGAATTTCCTCTAAACTCCGTTGCAAGACCTCTTGGCGTTTCGCAAGAACTGGATGAATTCCGCATTCGTATAGCATCTCTTTCATCAGTTTAACCTTGAACCGTGAACCCCTGAACTTGGAACCTGAGCAGTTACTCTTTTTGGTTTTATTCTTACTTTGAGCTCAATAAATTGAGGTGAATTATGCTTGGAAAGAAGATATCCCCGGAACGTAACGTAAGGACCATGCTCGATGAGCACATCGACATGGTAGGAGCAGTTCTGCAAAAGGCCCTGGATACTATCGAGTACTATCTCAACGACAATATTGATACGGCCAAGGCCAGTGCCAGGAAGGTGGACGAGCTTGAAAGAGAGGCTGATGTAGTGCTCCGGGGGATTATTACCAGCTTGCAAGGGGGGGCCTTCCTGCCAATCATGCGGAAGGATATTTTTCAATTGGTCTCCGCCGTGGATGGGGTAGCCAACGCGGCTGAGCATTTTTGCGATTTCTGCCTTTCTCAGCGACCGGGAATTCCGAAAGATTTCAGGGGGGCCTTTTTGGACATCACCCGTGCCAATGTTGAGATGTTCCCGGCTCTCAAGGAGGAAGCGGATCTCCTTCGTTTAGGAAGTTTTGGTTGGGTTGGGGATCAGTATTCTAATTTTGACAAGATTGCAAGAGAGATTGGAATCCAGGAGTCGAATATTGATGAACTGGAGTGGAAACTGACCAGAGAAATCTTCAATTCTGACCTGCCCCTGGCCAACAAAATGCACATCCATGCCCTGCTTACCCGTATAACCAGGATCTCTGACCTCATAGAAGATGTGTCTGACCGAATCCTGATACTGATCACGCGAGAGGCGATTTAGCCTCATGTGGAAAATTGTCGGCGGAATATTTTTCGGCTGGGGCCTCGGGGCCAATGATTCAGCCAATATATTCGGCCCAAGTGTGGCTGCGGGTATGGTGAAGTATCGCACCGCCATCATTCTAACTTCCTTTTTTGTGATTATTGGCGCCCTGATTGAAGGTCCTAAGTGTATGGACACGGTGGGCAAACTTTCCGAGCTTACACCCATGACCGCATTTGGTTGTGCGTTTGCCGCCGCTGTCACCATGCTGGTCATGACCTATTTAGCATTGCCGGCATCTGCCAGCCAGGCCATTATCGGAGCAGTCCTGGGCGCGAGTTGCCTCTCCCACACGGTCGATTTTTCCATACTTTACAAGATTGTTATATGCTGGGTTCTGACCCCGGTCGGGGGCATTGTTTTCAGCATGATCCTGTATAAGTTTCTTGCCTACGTGTTGACTCTTTTCTTCAAAGATATTTACCGGCGTGGCGTTTTCCTGACGATCGCTGTGCTGCTGGCCGGGTGTTACAGCGCCTATTCCCTGGGGTCCAACAATATGGCGAACGTGACCGGGGTTTACGTGGGGTCCGGGATGCTCAGCCCTTTTACAGCCTCTTTTGTGGGGGGATTGAGCATTGCCGCGGGTATTCTGACATACAGCCATGGGGTTATGATGACCGTAGGGAAAAGGATCGTACCATTAGACGCCTTTTCCGCCTTTGTGGCCACCCTGTCTAATGGCATGACGATCCATGTTTTTACCCAACTTGGTGTCCCGGTTTCTTCTTCTCAGGCCATTGTGGGGGCGATTGTCGGCGTGGGCCTTGTCAAAGGTTTGCGTACGGTCAGCGGCAGAATGATTGCCACGATAGGGATGGGATGGGTGACTACTCCCCTTTCCGCAGGTGTCCTGTCCTATATGATTATAAGATTTTTGTCATAGTTCATAGTTGATGGGTCATCATTAACTTAAGAGTCACCTTTCCCCTTGAGGGCATAAGCGCTAACTTAAGATATCTAAAAACTGTCGAAATGGGGGAGCCACGGGCTAAGCGAAGCTTGCCCGTGCATCTTTTTGTCAATGTGATAAAAGTATTGCATGGAATCGTTTCACCGGAAAGTCGCACCGTTGATTATGGGTCAGAGCACGTGGTAATGCACGGGCAAGCTTCGCTTAGCCCGTGGCTCCCTTGAAAACATACTTTGTAAGGCAATACTCAATGCCGTTGACTTAAGGGGCGTTCCTTTAAAGTCCCCCTTTGAAGGGGGATTAAGGCCTGCCCGCCATCGCTCTCGCCCAAAGGAGGCGGTCAGCACCGCTCAAGGCGTTCGCTCAGGCGAGGCGGGCGGGGGGATGTTATTTCAATGGGTTACACCCCCCTGCGCCCCCCTCAAGGGGGGAATTTGAAGGATTTTCTCCTTAAGTCAACGGCATTGAGGCAATACTGCAAACAATGAAAGGGCTTAAGTTAATGACATTGATATGGGTTTCATAAGTTTTTATTGCTCCGTATTGCAGTACTCCAGTACTCCATCACTCCATAAACAAAGGGTAGGATCTTATGAAATCGATTGCGAATTTACTCTTCGAGGCGCGGCTGTTAAAAAAGATACCAAGGTCAGGATATCATTTTTTGGGCTCGGGTAAAGAATCTGTGGCTGAGCACTCTTTTGCGGCTGCCTTTATCGGATATGTCCTTTCCCGGATGGTACCCGAGGCTGACAGTGCCAGAATTGTTGAAATGTGTTTGATGCACGACCTTGCAGAGGCCCGTACCGGTGATATGAATTACGTTCAGAAAAAATATGTAACTGTTGATGAGAAAAGGGCGGTGCGTGATCTGACTGCAGGACTCCCCTTTGAGTCTGATCTAAAGGGCCTCATAGAGGAATTCAACAAGGGGGATACAACAGAAGCCGAGCTTGCTCATGATGCTGATCAACTCGCGTTGATTGTGGAGTTGAAGGCGCTCAAAGACCTTGGAAATATGTATACGAAAAGCTGGCTTTCATTTATTGTAAAACGACTCCGGACCGAAGCAGGTAAAAGGCTTTGCAAAGAGATTCTTAATACAGGTTCAGACGAGTGGTGGTTTGAAAAAGAGGAAGAGGATTGGTGGGTAAACGGGAACAGGGAAGATGTGTCTTGACGATGATTATTTGTTCTGGTAGTCTTCTTAAGTGCCTAAAGCAACTCAAGTGACTAAAGTTTGAAGTGACTAAAGTGCCTAAAGTTAAGGTATTCTGCCAATCTAAAACTAACTGCGCCGGAGGCGCATCCTTAACTTTAGGCACCTTAGCTCACTTTACACTTTAGGCACTTTATTTCAAAGCCTATGAACATCTTATTAACCAATGATGACGGAATACATGCCGAAGGACTCTGGACTTTAAAAGAGGCTTTAGACGACCGATATTCCGTGACCGTGGTTGCACCCGATACCGAACGGAGCGCGGTGGGACACGCTATTACACTCAATCTTCCGCTTTTGCTTGACAAGATAGAGAAGGATGGAAGGGGTTGGGGATATAGTGTAAGCGGCACGCCTGCTGATTGTGTGAAATTGGCAGTTCGGGAACTTTTGGAGGATCGACCCGCGCTGGTGATTTCGGGGATCAACCCAGGCCCTAATGTGGGGATAAATATTCATTATTCCGGCACAGTATCCGCAGCCAAGGAAGCAGCCTTAATGGGGATTCCTGCGCTTGCGATTTCAGTAAACAGTAGGAACGGAAGATATTTTGAGACCGCAGCGCATTTTGCGCGGGATTTGGCAGGTCTTGTTTTAAGAGAAGGGCTTCCCCAGGGGACCTTTTTGAATGTAAATATTCCTAATGCTGACCGGCCAAAAGGGGTCCGCGTTACACGGCAGGGTATATCAGGGCTGGAAGAATCGTTCTGCCGGCGTACCGACCCGAGAAGCCGGACCTATTTCTGGCAGGGGAGTCAGACAGAGTTCTTTGATCACGATCCGGAAACAGACGGTAATACTCTTTGCCGGGATTTAATTTCAATAACCCCTATACGATGTGATATGACTGACTATGATCAAGTGGAGAGACTAAAGAGCTGGGAGAAAAATTTTTCTTCGGGGGAATCTTGAAAAAGGTCTTTGTTGACATGTTAAGTTCCGGCCAGGTTATTGATGAAATTTTCCTGGTTCGTCAAAAACAACTGGCCCATAAAAAGGACGGAAATCCTTATCTGATTTTGACACTTGCTGACAAAACCGGAAGTATCAAAGCAGTGGTGTGGGATAATGTTCAGGATATTAATGGAAACTTCGGTGTCGGAGATTATGTAAGGGTAAGAGGGGCTGCGTCGGATTATCGTGATACCCTTCAAGTTACTGTGCGGCATCTGGAACGCTATGAAGGGGAGGCAGTTGCTGTGGAGGATTTTCTTCCTCGTTCCGACCGGGACCCTGACTATATGATGGATCGGTTGATTGCTGCCTGTGGCGTTATAGAAAATGCATACCTCAGAAGGCTCCTTGACACCTTTTTTGAAGATGAATCATTTATTGAATCTTTTAAGAAGGCGCCCGCCGCAAAAAACATGCATCATGCCTACCTTGGAGGGCTCTTGGAACATACCCTTTCACTTGTCCTTTTGATTCAAAAGATTGCCGGACATTACGAGGGGATTGATAATGATCTTCTCATCACAGGGGCTGTCCTGCATGACATAGGTAAGGTCCATGAATTTTGCTATGAGTCCCACATCGATTATTCAGATGCGGGGAGGCTGTTGAGCCATATTGTCATCGGCCTGCAAATGCTTGAAAAAAAGATTGCTGCAATTAAGGATTTTCCGGATGAGCTTGCTCTTCTTCTTAAACATATGATTGTAAGTCATCACGGCTCGAGAGACTTTGGTTCCCCGGAACCACCCAAGACCCTTGAGGCAGTGATGCTAAATTATTTGGACGAACTTGATTCAAAGGTAAACGGTATTCGCAGTTTTATGGCATCGGAAGATCCTGACTCGGCCTGGACATCGTATCACAGGGTGCTGGAAAGGTATTTTTATAAAGGGAAGCAAGTCAAAGATTGTTAATAATGATGACCTTGTAAAGAGTCTTCAATTAGCATTTTTCATTTAACATTTAGCATCTTACATTTGACTAATGACCAATGACTAATGACTAATGACCAATAATAAATGATAAATGATAGCGGATAGAAAGGATCATGATACTACGACAAGCCCGTGAGGTCCTCCGGATAGAGGCGGAGGGCATCCTGAATCTAATAGAAAAAATTGACGAAAATTTTGGTAAAATGGTTGATCTGATTTTGCGTTCCAAGGGGCGTACTATTATTACCGGTATCGGGAAATCAGGGATTGTGGCACGCAAGATCGTGGCTACATTGATCAGTACCGGCACACCTTCCCTCTTCCTCCACCCTGTTGAGGCAATGCATGGGGATCTGGGGATGGTGAGTGATAAAGATGTGGTGATAGCTCTTTCAAACAGCGGTGAAACCGGCGAGCTTAATATCCTTCTACCAAGTATTAAGCGTATTGGTTGCCCTTTGATCGGTTTTACCGGAAACACGGATTCGACTCTGGCAAGGCACAGCGATATAGTTATATATGTTGGTGTAGAACGTGAGGCATGTCCCATGGGGTTGGCCCCTACTGCCAGTACAACCGCTGCCCTTGCCATGGGAGACGCTCTTGCGGTGACGCTTATCAATAAACGACGTTTTAAACCGAGGGACTTTCAACGACTTCACCCAGGAGGAAATTTGGGCCAGCGGCTTTCCGTGAAGGTAAAAGAGATTATGCTAACCAGCCGCCACATACCCATCGTTTATGAAGCCGTCACAATGCGGGAAGTAATCAAGGAGATAAATCGATCGCAGATGGGCGCTACACTTGTTGCTAAAAAGGATACCAACATACTCCTTGGCATTGTCACCGATGGCGACATCAGACGTTTCCTGGATGAAAATGATACCATCCAGGGAAAACATGTAGAAGATGCCATGACCACTAATCCCAAGACACTCCATCCGGACAGCGTTGCTTACGATGCTCTTAATATTATGGAAAAACATGAGATAACGGTTCTTCCGATTACAAACCTGAAAAAAAAGATCCAAGGGATTCTCCACCTGCATGATATCTTGGGGAAAGGTGATTTCAAATTCAATGGAGATACAATCCGCTGAACCCCCAAAGGGATTGATATGTCCACTCGTGACACCTCTTAAAGGCTCACACGTGGATACTACTTCTTTGCAGAGACTTATAGAGCATGTAATGGGGAGTGTGGATGCGGTTCTTCTTAATGGGCCGGTATGGGGAGAAGGGATGACGCTTTCAAGGGAAGAGCGTTTGAACTTGGTGGAAGCCGCCCTTGATATTGTAAGGGGACGCTGCCCTGTCTTGATATCTATAACCGGTAACACCGCTAAAGAGACAAGCCTTATCCTTTCAGAGTTTGATCATCTGATTTATCGATATAACTATCCCGGTCCTATTTTTTGGGTAGACGCTCCGATCTGTTACCATAGCAACCGTAATCTTCCCCAATTTTATAAGGCCCTTACGCTGGAGACCCCTTTTGAATTTATTCTTTACAACGATCCTTCTTTGGTACGTCGTTTCAAGAAAGCGATGTATCATAAAAATATTCGTACCAGCGTCTTGAAGAAGCTTTCCGAAAACAACCGAATCATTGGACTGCTATTCACCGGAAGAATGAAGCGTTCTCTTGACTATCAACAGGCTGTTCGGTATCATCAACGCTTTAGGATATATGATAGCGACGAGAAGAATTTTCTTGACCGCCCAAGTTCCAGCGGTGTGCTGGCCGGTGGTAGCAATTTTCTCCCGATAGCCTGGCGAGAAATCACATATTCTTCTTTAAATATCTATGATACACAAAGGACCTATTCGGACCACATTTACCAGATATGGGAAACCGGGGATATGCTCCGGAATTTTTACAATTTTTATTGTAAGGAGCCGGCAGCTATCGTGAAACAGATTTTGCAGATAATGGGGATCATATCAGACGGACGAACTGTTGAATCAAGGAAGGGGCTTAGTAGAGCTAAAGTAGAGCATATTAACAAGTTATTAAGAAAGTATAACATAATATAATCTTCATGGAATAGTTTTGGGGAGTAATGGAGTGTTGGAGTGCTGGAGTGTTGATCTGTATCTTCAAGAGAATATATAGAAATCACGATAGATTTTTGCATTCATTTTCGGCAGAAAACATCGGTTTATCGGGTTTCCACTACTCCACTACTCCACTACTCCAATGAAAGGCAAGGTCGTTGAAAAACAGTAAAGACGGGTTCTGCGATGATATGCTCAATATCTCTGAAAGGAGATACCGCTATCTGTATGAACTTGCGCCTGATATGTACCATACCCTGAATATGGACGGGATTATCGTCGATTGTAACAGGGCATGGACAAAAAAAACAGGTTATCTTAAAGAAGAGATCATTGGCAAATCTGTGTGTTCATTTTTTACAGAGAATTCGCGGGATGCGTTTTGTCAGGAGTTTTCGGAGATAGCCAAAGAGGAAGAAGTAAGCGGGATTGAAAGAGATCTGGTTGCTAAGGATGGAACGGTTATAAATGTGGAAGTCGAGGCTATCCGGATTTTTGATGAAGAAGATAATACGACCAAATTTTTGGTCCTAATGCGCGATATTACAAAACGGAAAAAGGCGGAGCGTGCATTAAAACGCTTCGCCCGTTATCTCGAACAAAAGAACAAGGAAACAAGACGATTATCGAGGCGATTAATTTCGCTGTTAGAACGGGACCGACATAAACTGGCAATGGAGCTTCATGATCAGATAGGGCAGTCTCTTACAAGTGTTAAGATGGATGTGGAGATGCTCGCAAAACGTATTAAAGGCGCTGACCAGAAATCGCGAGAACAAATTAGGGGGATAGAAAAAAGGATTGCCGCATCAATACGAGAAGTGAAAAATATTTGCCACGGACTCCGTCCGAGTACTCTTGATACCATTGGCCTGATACCCTCTATTCAGATGTTAGTTGATGACATAAAAAAACATAAAGATGTTCAGGCAGAAATTTATATCAAGAATCTCTCTTCGCGGCTTGATCCTGAAAAAGAGATTACCATTTATCGTATTGTGCAAGAGGCGCTTAACAATATCGCCAAGCATGCGAACGCCGGCAATATTTTTATAAATCTTGTTGTAAGGAACAATGTTATTTCCTTAAGCGTTGAAGATGATGGTATTGGTTTTGATTCGGAAGGGGTGCTGAAGAAGAATAGGGAAGAGGAAAAAGGGGCCTTGGGGATCCTTATTATGAAAGAACGTGTGGCACAGCACAAAGGAGACTTTTACATAGAATCACAAGTAGGCAAGGGCACCCTTGTGTTGGTAGAGGTGCCGATTTGATTGTATTTGATTTAGGAATTAAGGTATTCTTTGGATAATTTAGGAATTGTGAATTTAGGGATTGGGGAATTAAAAATGACAACATCCTTCAATTCCATAATTCCTAAATTCCTAAATTCGCAATTATAATTTCGCAATTAGAGGATAAGAGGTTCTTTAATGAAAAAAACGAGGGTCTTATTAGTAGACGATCATAGGGTAGTTGTGGAGGGTGTAAAGTCTGCGTTGGCCGACCACCCGGATTTGGAAGTGGTGGGTGAGGCCTATAATGGTCATGAGGCGGTAAAGTTGGCAGAATCGCTTAATCCCGATATTGTTGTGATGGACATCTCAATGCCGGAACTGAACGGTATTGATGCTACATTGCAGATCAAAAAGTTGAACTCTGATATCCGCATTATTATTTTTACCATGTATTCTCAAAAAGAATACATCATCGATCTTTTTAGGGCCGGTATCTCTGCTTATGTCTTGAAAGAGGACCCGGTGTCTGATCTTTTCTTTGCAATTCAAGCTGTACAAAAAGGAGGGACTTACTTCAGTACTGCTGCTCCTACTTTATTGGTCAGACACATTAATGAACTGGAGCGTGGGGCAAAGGCAAAAGACGACTTTGACCGCCTAAGTCTGCGTGAACGAGAGGTGTTCCAATTGCTGGCCGAGGGTATGGCTATCAAGGTCATTGCTGACCAGTTATGCATAAGCCGTAAGACAGTGGAATCTCATAAATATAATATTATGGAAAAGCTTAACGTAAGCACAATCGTCGACCTTACCAAGATCGCTATACAGAAAGGGCTTATACAAATTTGATGGCATAGGAGGCTGTCCGAAAATTTTGTCTCGTTCTCACTCTTTTTCGTTACGGACATAATTCTCGGACAGCCTCCTCGTAAAAAGTCCGAATCAAACAAGCCGGGTAAATCCTTATCTTTGTAATGCCCGAAATCTTATACCTTTTTAGGGCATTTCCTTATAACTCCACAACAAAATCTTAGCGTGAATATCTTCTACAATTTTACATCATTATCCATACCCACCAAGAGTTTACCCACACAAATAGATATATAACATTTTGGGATATATTTCGTATAAAAAACGGATGATTCCTGATATTCAAGCTATTTTTTGTTTGGTATCAGACTGATCATCAGTAGTTTCAGTTGGTAAGTACCTCGGACAGCCTCCTCGGGAATAGTCGTTCTTACACAAAAGCGAGTGTTCATTTCCGGATAGGCCTACGTTATATGAAGGAGGCACGATATGCATGGCAGGAGGTTAATGTCTTACACCGACACAGGCGGGAGCGGGTTTGAAAATGGATACAATGTTAGTGCGGCAGAAAAGTGGGGAGGGCTCTGGCTCTTAGATTTTCATATGAGAATGCAGAAAAAATTTCGTTACAAAGAGATTGTCCGCGATAGACAATTGGAAGAAGAAAAACTGAAAGAGACAGCGTGGTGTGAACTGTTTCAAGTCAGAATATTGCCTGGGGTGTGCAAGTTGCGCGAGCGGTGCGGTTTTGATTGCGATGCGTGTCGTGGTCTGAGCCCCCTAAAACCCTCCGGATGTGCCCGGGAACACTAATTTTGATGGTTTCGTAGAAAGTCTTCGATGAGCGTATTTTTGTCTTATCATCTGTCATTTATCATCTATCATTGGGCATTTACCATTAAAAAAATGACAGATGACAAATGTGTAATGATCAATGATCAATGAGAGTCTTATCAAGTGACCAATCAAGCGAATTGAAGACGTCCTACGAAACCATCAATTGTGGATTCGTTTTTATCCGGCAAGCAGAAAAGTAGTAGGATCAAGCTGTATACTGGTATCCGGTACTTTTGTATTGTCGTGATCTTTAAGAAGCCTTAAAAAAACCCCTTTGTTGGTCGAATCAAGCTGTATGATCACGCTAAACAGGTCGTCTAACCGATTACAGGGATATGGTATCTCCCTCTCGTTTTTCTCTTTAATATGCCTGTGGGACCGTGCGGAGAACCAGATTCCCGTCTGATACTTGTTGGCAAGCTTTTTAATATCCATAAAAAAAGCCCTCTCAACCTTTTCAAAATCGAGCCCGTCAACAATAAGCGTATCCGGTTTGAAATCTAAGGAATCGATCATATTCCGGATGCTCTTTTCAAGCATATTTACTGAAAAGGATGAAGCGCGATACGCGAGGATCATTCGGTTTCTTTCCACAATGAGCCGATCCTCATCTGATTCTGAAACATTGAGCGTCTTGCGCAGATCATTAAGAATAGCGCTGTAGTATGCGGTAATTTTTTCCGGACTTTCGCCCACGGCCACATGAATAAGCTTGCGTTTCTTAAACAAGTTGTCGAGCGCGATGTGTATCAGGCATGCGGTCTTGCCCACTCCGGCTCGAGCTATGAACACACCAAGATTTCCACTCCCCAGGCCGCCGCGAGAGGAGGATTCCAGTATCTTTAATGGGCTTACGCGTATAAAGTCTTCTCTTATCATTGTTGACCACCTTTTTTCTTTTCCTCGTAGTCCTTTTTCAATTGATCAGCAACACCCTGGGGGACTTTGCTGTATCGGGCGAATTCCATGGTAAATTCGGCCTTCCCCTGGGTAAGCGATCTTAGAGTGGTAGAGTAGCCGAACATTTCAGCCAGGGGGATTTCTGCCTCTACCGTGGAAAAGACCCCATCCTCTGAAGCGCTGATGATAATCCCTCTCCTTTGATTAAGGGATGCCAACACATTCCCTTGAAATTCCGAGGGGCCTTCTACGGAAACCTTCATGACCGGTTCCAATATTGCAGGAGCTGCTTTTCTGTACGATGATCTGAACGCTCCGATTGCGGCCTGTTGAAACGCCATGTCCGAAGAGTCTACCGCGTGAGACTGACCATCATCAATGGTTACTTGTATCCCCACAATAGGGGCGCCGATCAGCTCTCCCTGCTTGAGGCACTCCTGAAATCCCTTGTCACACGAGGGGATATATTCGGTCGGAATCGCTCCCCCCCTGATCCGGTTTACAAAATTATAGGCTCCTTCCTCATACGGTTCCATACGCCCTGCCACACGGCCATACTGCCCCGCGCCACCCGTCTGTTTCTTGTGAATGTAATCGAACTCAATCGTTCGTGTAATGGTTTCCCGGTATGCTACCTTCGGCATTCCGGTTGCAACCTCTGCATTATATTCCCGTTTCATTCGCTCTACATAGACATCCAGGTGGAGCTCTCCCATGCCTGAGATGATCGTATCGCCTGTCTCATCGTCCAGGGTGACCCTGAATGTAGGGTCTTCCTTGGTAAAGCGGTTTAATGCCTTGGACATATTGACTTGTGCTTTATTGTCCTTGGGTACAATCGCCAGGGAGATAACCGGTTCCGGAACATACATGGAGGACATACTGTAATTTATTGTTCTGTCGGTAAAAGTATCACCAGAGGAACAGTCTATGCCGAAGAGGGCGACAATATCACCCGCGTCTGTGCGTTCGACATCTTCCATCTTGTCGGCATGCATACGAACGAGCCTGCCCACTTTTACCTTCTTCTTGGTTCTTGTGTTGAATATAGTATCCCCTTTTTTAAGAGAGCCCTGATATATACGGATATATGTAAGCTGTCCGTACCGGCTTACTTCAAGTTTGAAAGCAAGCGCAATAAAAGGATCTTCCGAATTTAATGATAGACGAACCTCATTTTCGTTATTGTCGAGGTCCAATGCAAAGTTTTTAACATCGTTCGGTTCAGGGAGATATTTTGTAACCGCATCCAGTACAAGCTGAACGCCAACATTCTTATAAGCGGAACCGAGAAATACAGGGGTTAGCTCCAGTGAAATAGTTCCCTGTCGGACTGCATCATAGATGAGTTCTTCAGTCACTCTGTCTTCCAGTATGGCCTCGGTCAATTCGTCTGAAAACATTGAGACAGCATCAAGCATTTCTTCGCGGCGTGCCTCTGCCTCCTCACGGAGATCTGATGGGATCTCATCTGTCCGTATCTGTTCACCATTAGGTCCTTCAAAATAGTATCCCTTCATGGTGACAAGGTCTACTACCCCCTTATGATTTGCTTCCAGCCCTATTGGGATTTGCATCAGGATCGCGTTGTGTCTGAGTTTTTCACGGAGTTGGCCTACTACCCGGACCGGGTTTGCGCCGGAACGGTCGCATTTGTTGATAAAGGCTATGCGGGGGACCTTGTAGCGAGTCATCTGCCGATCCACTGTGATTGATTGGGATTGGACCCCACCTACAGAGCAGAGGACCAGAATAGCGCCATCGAGCACCCTCAGAGCCCGTTCTACTTCAATAGTAAAATCAACGTGTCCCGGCGTATCTATGATATTGATTGTATAATCATTCCAGGTGCAATAGGTGGCGGCAGAAGCTATGGTAATTCCGCGTTCTCGTTCCAGCTCCATGGAATCCATTGTAGCGCCGACACCATCCTTGCCTTTAACATCATGGATGGCGTAGATCCTTTTGGTATAAAAGAGTATCCGTTCCGTCAGAGTAGTTTTTCCGGAATCAATATGTGCGCTGATTCCTATGTTCCTCAATTTGTTTAATTCGTTGGTCATATTCCAAATTTCCTTTGGCACAAAATAAGAAAATCTTGCAGAACGCTTATCAAAGACTGTTTCGCAAGATCCTCAAAATTCTCTTTTCATCAAACTGCTTTTTATATCTATATCTTGGTTAAATGTCAAGGATAAATTGGTCCTTGTCTATGGTCTGTAAAAACATTTTACACTAAACGGTAAAAAAATACTTACCATTCCTTTCATATACCCTTGACCATATTTGAGTTTATAACCACCATACCACAAGCGTATGGAGATGTAACTTCGTATATAATACTCTTTTTGGGAAACTCAAGAGTCCTAAGTTCTCGTAACATACTGAAATAATTAAACCACAAATCATTCCCCCCCTTAATCCCCCCTCAAGGGGGGAATTTAAAGGCTTTTTCAGAGAACTTTTGACTGTCGAGTGGGAAAGAAAGTCCGATACAATTATCAGCCCGAGTTGTTACAGCGGGATCAAATGTGGCATAATAAAAGAACATTCTATTTAGGTTAATGTTTTTGATCACCAACCGATAGATATGATAGCGTTACTATAATAGGATATTTTGTAATACCTTAGCCCTTTGAAAAAATCCGACAGGATAACAGGATAAACAAGATTTTGTTTCAAGTGAATCCCGCCAAGGCGGGATTAAGTCTCACTTTGGCTATCCAGTAAATCATAAAAAATCATAGCCTGAGTAAGGTGAACAAATGAAATGCAAAAAATTGACTGAAAAATCATCGGTTGTGCATGTAGAGTTTACAACCGAATGTGTTATGGTTTTTAGGTTTAATTATTAATTTTCGTGAATGAAAAGCCCGCCCGCCTCGCCTGAGCTCGCGA
>DAOVGD010000165.1 GCA_030672555.1 Desulfobacterales bacterium | reverse complement strand
GAGATTGGAATGTAGCGCCTCCGATCCTCCACGAAGAATAACAGCGTTTCCTGACTTCATGCATAGGCTTGCTGCATCTACGGTCACGTTTGGCCGGGACTCATAAATAATCCCTATTACCCCTAACGGAATACGCATCTTGCCGACCCGCAGTCCATTGGGCCGGAGCCACATACCGGTAACGCTTCCAACCGGGTCGGGGAGTTGCGCCACTTCGCGAAGCCCTGACACCATCGATTCAATTGTACTGTCTTTTATCGTGAGCCGGTCGATCATGGCAGCGGACAGCCCTTTTTCCTCCGCATAAGAAAGGTCCTTTTTATTCTCTTCCTTTATTGCGTCACTCTTGTCTAACAATTTTCGGGCAATCCGCTCCAGGGCATCATTTTTTTTATCCGTGCCGCACGCGGCCAGTGTCCTCGCGGCCTTTTTAGCAGCGCGTGCCATGGATAGAATGGTCTCTTCGACTGACATATACTGTACTCCTTAGATAAATCCGAAATCCGAATATCGAAATCCGAAAGAAATCCGAAATTAGAATATCAAATGTTCAAAACATTATTTAATCGAACGCACTATTAATTCCTTCCGGATAACAGCATGCTCTTCCAAAACATATTGTTTCGGATTTTGAATTTTGGTTATTAGTTTTTGTTTCGGATTTCGATATTCGATATTCGAATTTAATTATGCTTCGGATTTCGAAATTATTCAATCAGTACCAAATTATCCCTATGAATTACTTCATCATAATATTTGTATCCGAGTCGTTTTTCGATCTGGCCGGTTTTTAGTCCCATCATTTTGCGAATATCGGCTGATGGATAATTGACCAACCCCGTGGCGATCGGTTTTTTGTTACTATCCATACATTGAACCGGCGCTCCGATTCCAAAGGTCCCCTGAACGTCGATAATTCCGGCAGGAAGAAGACTTTTTCCCTGCTCGACAATCGCCCTTTGAGCCCCCTGGTCAACTGTTATAACACCTTTCGATTTCAAGGTAAAGGCGATCCAGCGTTTTCGGCTGGTCATTTTTTCCTTTCTGGGAAGAAACAGGGTGCCGATCTCTTGTGCCTCAAAGATTCTTTTTAGTACATCAGGAACAAGACCGTTTGCTATGATCATTGGAATTCCGCTGATGGTCACTTTTTTTGCCGCCTGGATCTTGCTATACATTCCACCTGTCCCCACGGCGCCCGGTATCTTGCATGCCGCTTTTTCGATGGTGCGATCGATGGTGCTTATCAGAGGGAACAATGTGGCATCTGAATTTACGCGAGGGTCCTTGTCGTGAAGACCGTCGATATCGGTTAGATTAATCAGAAGATCAGCGTCCATAAGGTGGGTGATCATGGCAGAAAGTGTATCATTGTCGCCGAATTTAATTTCCTTTACAACTACTGTGTCATTTTCATTGATAATTGGGACGATGTCCCATCCCAAGAGGGTGTAAAGCGTGTTGCGCGCGTTCAGGTACCTCCTGCGGTTTGAAAGATCGTCCATGGTCAGGAGTACTTGCGCCACCTTCTGGCCGCAACGTTCAAATGCCTTTTCGTATTCCATGATAAGGCGGCTCTGTCCCACGGCGGCAATGGCCTGTTTTTTAGGGATATCGGCAGGATAATGGGCAAGGCCGACCTTTTTCAGACCGGATGCAATGGCGCCTGACGATACCAGGAGCACTTCCACATCTTTCTTCTGTATCAACCAACAGATTTCTCCGGCCAACCGGTTAACTAACTCCGTGTTTAAATCAAGATCTTTTGTGAGGACTCCGCTTCCAACCTTGACAACGACCCGCCGGACGCGTGAAATGATTTCTTTTCTCAAACCCTATATTCCCCCAGCAATCTTGCCAGATGTTCTTTTAATGGGGCCACACCTTCGCCGGTCAATGCAGAGATGACCCAAACATCAGGGTGTGTATCGCGTATTACCTCTTGAAACAAGAGAGCAACCTTTTCAGTTCCGGGCTGATCCTTCTTGTTGAGAACTATCACTTGAGGCTTTTGGGAAAGCGTTGAATTAAAATGTTCGAGCTCTGTATTAATAGAATGATAAGATTTTAAAATATCATGTGATTCCAGGCTGGTCAAGTCGATCATGTGAACTAAGAATAAAGTTCGTTCCACGTGGCGGAGAAACCGTGTGCCAAGGCCTACCCCTGTATGCGCCCCTTCAATAAGCCCCGGGATGTCGGCTACCACAAAAGGAGGATATGGATCGAGTTCGACCACGCCGAGGTTCGGGATGAGAGTGGTAAACGGATAATCGGATATCTTGGGCCGCGCAGAGGATATTCTGGATATAAGGGTTGATTTCCCTGCATTCGGAAAACCGATAATTCCGATATCAGCCAAAAGCTTGAGTTCTAATTTTAGAGAAATAGCTTCGCCGGGGCTCCCTTTCTGGGCAAAACGTGGAGCTCTATTGGTTGAGGAGGCAAAATGTTTGTTCCCCTTTCCTCCTCTTGATCCCCGTGCTACTACAACGCTTTCATTGTCTCGTGTCAGGTCTTGTAAAAGGACTCCTCCTTCAACATCCTTGACGAGAGTTCCCACAGGGACCTTTATAATTAGATCTGTTCCATTTTTTCCTGTTCGGTTTTTCCCCTGGCCGGATGTTCCGTTTGGGGCCTTGAATCGCTGTCTGAAGTGGAAGTGAGAGAGGGTTCGAAGCTGGCTGGTGGCTTTTAGTATGACATCGCCTCCCTTACCGCCATCGCCGCCGTCCGGCCCTCCCCTTGGGATATATTTCTCGCGGCGGAAGCTGACACACCCATTTCCGCCAGATCCGGCTTGGACCAAAATGACAGCTTCATCGATGAATTTCATGGATGTTAGGCGGAAGCGTAGACGCTGACCTTCTTTCGGTTCTTTCCGAGGCGCTCATAGGTGACCACCCCGTCTGCTTTTGCAAACAGCGTATAATCTTTGCCCAATCCCACATTTTCGCCAGGATGGATTCTTGTGCCTACCTGACGAACGATGATGTTCCCTGCACGGACTTCCTGGCCTCCGTATACCTTAACACCTCGCCTTTGCGCATTGCTGTCGCGGCCGTTTCTTGAGCTTCC
>DAOVGD010000096.1 GCA_030672555.1 Desulfobacterales bacterium | reverse complement strand
CGGATAATCAGTAATTCCGAATTCTTTTGCAAGCGCCATCTGCGGTTTTCGGGATCGCCCGGAAAAAGAAAGGAGTGCTTCACGATTAACCCACCCCTTTTCTTCAGGTATTGTGATCGGCAAAAGCTTGGCGCTCAAGGGTCTCAGCACGTAACCAACAAGGCCGGCGGCCTTTTCTACACACCGAAGCGAAGGTTTTGTCTGGGACATGGGACGCTGGCCAAGGACCTCACCGGTAAAGATGAAGTTAAAACCTCTTTCTGCCATTACCTCGCCGGCTATTTTTAACATCAGTGCATGACAGTCAAGGCACGGATTCATATGCTTTCCATATCCGAATCTTGGATTCTTGAGCATTTTCAGATAGCGGCCGGTAATATTTTTTTCTGTTATCGGGATGCCGGTTATAGCAGCAGCCTTTTTCGCCTTTGATGCGGAGAAAAACGGGGTCTCAAAACTGATCCACTCAACTTCAATACCCTCGTGTCTCAAGACGAGGGCAGAGAGTATGCTATCTAATCCGCCAGAGGAAAGGCCCAAAGCTTTAATTTTATGAAACTCGTTTGTCATGATGATATAGTGTCGGCCACAGAATTACACAGAAGGCCACACCCCGTCCGCTTCGCGTCCACCCCTCTCAAGAGGGGATTTAGGGGTGTGTTCCCTCTAACAAGAAAGGCGTTAGAAGGATTAACCGCACAGGTCGAAACTCACTCTGAATGCTTGTTTTGCTTGCAGAATTATAGTATAAAAATTTTCATTTTGGAGACAGATGAATACAGACTATTAAGAATTCCGATCTGTGTGTATCCGTGAAAATCTGTGTCCCAATTAAAAGGGAATAAAAAATGACAAAAAATAGACATATTCAAAATATCTTCCGTATATTAAAAGCAACCTATCCCGATGTCAAGACCGCCCTTAGACACCGGAACCCTTTGCAGCTCCTTATCGCCACGATTCTGTCTGCGCAGTGTACGGACGAGCGGGTGAATGAAGTTACAAAAAAACTCTTCAAGCAGCTCAAGACCGCACAAGACTTTGTGGAAATCTCTTTAGCGGAACTGGAAGAGTTGATCCGCCCTACAGGTTTTTTCAAAAACAAGGCAAAAAGTGTCAAGGGGTGCTGCAAAGCGATTGTGGAGAACCATGGGGGCAAAGTGCCGGGAACACTGGAAGAGCTGGTAAAGCTGCCGGGCGTGGGAAGAAAGACAGCAAACGTTGTTCTTGGAAGCGCCTTTGGAGTTCCTGGTGTTGTGGTCGACACTCATGTAAAACGGCTGAGCCAACGCCTGGAACTGACGGATAACACGGATCCGATAAAAATCGAGATGGATCTGATGAAAATCGTCCCCGAGGAGTTGTGGAGCGAGTTTTCACTCCAATTGATTTTTCATGGACGTAAGATTTGTAAGGCGAGAAAACCAGAATGTCCTCTCTGTCCACTCAATAAAGTATGTCCGTATCCAACTCAATAACCCACTTTTATTGGGACTCATAAGCCTGATCTTCAAATCGAGTATAGGAATCAAGAAAAGTGAGTTTTACCACACCGGTGGGTCCGTTTCTCTGTTTTGCCACGATGATTTCCGCGGTCTTATCGTCGGCCGCATCCTCTGATTGATTGTAGACCGAATCACGATAGATAAAGGCTATCACGTCGGCATCCTGCTCGATAGCCCCTGATTCACGGAGATCCGAGAGCATGGGACGTTTGTTATGACGTTCTTCCACCTTGCGGTTGAGCTGTGAGAGGGCGACTACCGGGATGTTGAGTTCTTTTGCAAGGGCCTTGAGGGACCGTGAAATTTCGGAAATCTCGAGTTCACGCCGCTCAGCCGATGACCGGCCCTTCATCAGTTGGAGGTAGTCTACGATAACAAGCCCTAAGTCTTTATCCATTTTCAGCCTGCGGGCCTTTGCCCGGATCTCAAGGACTGATATCGCCGGTGTATCATCGATATATATGGGGGCCTCTGATAGCAGCCCGGCAGCCCGGGTCAGCTTACCCCAATCCTCCTTGTTGAGGAAACCGGTCCGCAAGCGAAACGAATCCACCCTCGCCATTGAACAAAGAAAACGTATGGAGAGCTGTTCCTTAGACATTTCCAGGGAAAAGATCGCAACGGGCGTTCCATTATCCACAGAGGTATTTTGGGCGATATTCAGCGCAAGCGCTGTCTTACCCATGCTCGGACGCGCCGCGATGATGATCAGGTCGGAGGGTTGTAATCCGGAGGTCAATGTATTAAGGCCGCTAAATCCCGTCGGCACCCCGGTGATAAGCTCCTTGTGTTCAGACCGATCTTCGAGCGTCTTGAAACTTTCCGTGATAATATCGCTGAGCGGATAGAATGAAGGGGCTATCTTCTTTTCGGAGATCTCAAAAATGGAACTTTCGGCAAAATCGAGTACTTCATCCACATCTCCGCTATCTTCATAACAACGGGCGGCAATGTTTGCAGTGGTTGATATAAGACTGCGCAGGATTGCTTTTTCTCGTACGATCCTGGCATACTGAGCGGCATTTACCGCCACCGGAACCTGGTCCACCAGTTCGGCGAGGTAGGCAGCGCCGCCCACTGCATCCAACTGATTTTGCTCTTTGAGGATATTTGTCAGTGTGACGAGGTCTACAGGCTCATTTTTTTCAAACAGAGCAAGTATCCCTCTATAGATCTTGCGATGAGCCTCTCTATAGAAGTTTCCATCTGCGAGGATATCCATGACATCGTATAGGATGTCATTATCTATGAGAATACTCCCCAGTATAGATTGCTCCGCATCAATGTTCTGAGGAGGTATTTTCTGGAGCGATAGGTCCCTGTTCATGGTGGAACCCCTCTATTCTTCCACGGCGACCTCAACCGTTATATCAACTGTTACATCTTTATGAAGTCTTATCGGAACGGTATATGTTCCAAGTGCCTTTATCGGTTCTTCAAGAAGAACTGTCTTCTTGTCTACTTCTATGCTTTGTGAAGCGAGCTGGTCCACAATATCCTTGACTGAGACAGACCCATAGAGTTTGTCTCCTTCACTCACCTTACCATAAATAGTACATGCTACGCCCTGGAGTTTTACTGCCGCAGCTTCTGCCCTGCCTTTCTCTTTGGCCATGCGGATTTCCAACTCCTTTTTTTTGCGTTGCATCAATTCTATATTGTGAGGTAACGCATCGAGTGCCTTTTTCTGGGGGAGGAGATAGTTACGTGCATAACCATCCTTGACTTTAACAACATCTCCCACATCTCCCAAAAATGGAACAGTCTCTTTTAACACCAGGTTTTTCATGGTACCTCCGAATTCTTATCTTCTTTTTTTTTCAAACGCCTGAAGTCTGCCCAAACATCGAGAAAGCCGACCAGGATAACCGCGAGCATTAAAAACTGCTGAACAGCCACCACGGTATAGATCACTCCCCTAAGTACAAGGGGGAATCGTTTTTTTTCAAAATAATACGAAACAATGGCCAAACCCTGGAACAGATAAATGACCATCAGAACGATCAGGCCATTCAGACCTAACATCTTCACCCCGCTTAAGGGGAAAAGCAAAAGGAATCCCGACCCTATGGCGATCCAAACAAGGTGCTCCGGTGACTTCCACCTGTTTAGGTGACCAAAATCAGGGCAAAAAAGGTTCCCTCTCTTAAGGATCGGCCGGGCCATAAGGAGATTTGCCCAAACCATCAAGAGGGTAAAAGCGCTAAGAATACCCGGGATGATCCGAATAAAAACATATAAGATAGAATCTAAAGAGTCTTGTATAATCTCTATCTTTTCCAGGGGTACTCCAATCTCCTTGTAGAGGGCTACGGTAAGTTCGAGATTCTTCCGTAAATAAATTGTCATTAGCCCCCATAAGTTTTCTACTGAAAAAAGCGCATAAACAAAGAGGACTACCACGGCTGCGCCGAGAACAACGCCGACTGTGGTAAGGACTGTATTTTCAACTGACAGATTGCGCGAAAAAGCCTCGGCCAAAATTACACCTGTCAGTCCAAAATAAAGGAAAAACGCCCCGGATTGTAGACCTCCCTCTCCAAAGGCCATGCCCACAATGGCCAAAACCACACACAGAATCACCCCGGAAAAAAAACGGCCAAGCTTGATCCTGTAAAAAATAAGCGGCAGAGGGATAAGAAGTCCTATAAAGAGCCCTACAAGAGGAAGATATAGCGCCGCCACAGTGAGACACGCGGTAGCGGTAACTCCCCAAAGGACATCCTTGGAAAGCTGACTTTGTCCGATTTCCGGCACGACTTGTCCTTGCTTAATGAGCAAACTGAGCTGTATAAGGCATTAACGCAATCGTTCTAGCACGCTTGATCGCTCTTGTTAATGCTCTCTGGTGCTTTGCGCAAGTGCCGGAAATCCTTCGGGGAATAATCTTGCCACGTTCTGTAGTAAAATATCTCAGGAATTTCGGATCCTTATAATCAATGACAAGAGACGTGTCAGCGCAAAATTTACAAACCTTCCTTCTGTGATACGGTCTTCCATATCTTTTTTTATATGGCTTTGCACCATATTTCTTTGTATATGCCATGGTTAAGCCCCCTCCTCCCCTTGCGTCTCTGTTAAAGTTTGTTCTTGTTCTACTTCTTTTGAAGAATCGTCAGAAGCGTCCTCTTCAGCGGATGTTGGCTTGGCTTCTTGCACTATACTCGCAGGATCAAATTCTTCGTTAGTCAACACAGTCATATACTTAATTATCCGGTCATCGATACCCATTACTCGTTCCAGCTCTTTTACCAAGCCGCCACCCCCGGTATAATCAACATATGTATAGTAACCACGAGTCTGTTTCTTGATTTCGTATGCAAGATTTTTCAGGCCCCATTCATCAAACTTGAGAATGGTTCCACCCTGTTTAGGAATGAGATCTTTGACCTTTACAAAGGTGTTCTGCTGATCTTCATCTGCAAGGTCGGGATGGGTAATAAAAATGGTCTCGTATCTTTTCATAAAACCTCCTTTTGGCTTATAGCCCTGACCAGGGTCAGAGCAAGGATTGCAAAATTTTTTTATGTAGCATAACAGCACAATGGTGTCAAGGAATTTGCGCCAATATAAATCGCTCGGCGGTTTTTTGTTCTTGACTTTACATCGTTTTTTTACTAAATGGAAAACGTTTGATGCTGATTCACGGCTTGTTATTCCCCAGTAGCTCAGTTGGCAGAGCAAGTGGCTGTTAACCACTGGGTCCGCGGTTCGAGTCCGTGCTGGGGAGCCAAAAATTCAATCCGCCGATTTCGGCGGTTCTCATTTAACGCAAGACCCCGAGGGATCACCCCACGGGGTCTTGTCGTTTCTGCCTATTTGCGCCCGTTTACGCCGCTTTCCACATCCTTTCGATCCTCCGTTTCGAAATGGTCTCTCCGGTGCCTGAGCGCAATCCCGCCATATCGGCGGGATTGCATTCGGGCACCCAGTTTTACATTTCTAAAATAGATATTTGTTTTGAAAGAGGTTGTTTTTTTCTCGCGGATGATATAACATTCGTAATTAAATTTGTAGTAACTGATGATTATCTTCTTTAAGGAAAACCAGATGAAACCCATAAGTCCGGATTATCCCTCAATGGTCAAGGAAGTCCGCAGGCAACTCGCCCTGAGCCAGGAAGATCTTGCCCGCGAGCTGGGCGTGAGTTACGCGACCGTAAACCGTTGGGAGAATGGGCAATCCAAGCCCTCCAAGCTGGCCAGGGCGCAGTTGAATGCTTTTTGCGAACGGATGAAGGAGGCAGGGATCTTAAACCTACCGGAGGCGGGCCGTGGTTGATGATAAAGAGGTCGATGACTCCCTTCCGAAATCCGGGCGGCAACACATCAAGGATTGGCCCGAAACAGAACGGCCCCGTGAAAAACTGCTTCAAACAGGCCCGGAGGGTTTGTCTGATGGAGAGTTGTTGGCTGTTTTACTGCGCATCGGAAAATCGGGTCAATCGGCCGAAGATTTAGGACGGCAACTATTATCTCAATTTAATGGCATTAGCGGAATAGATCGCTCTCACATTGAAGAGTTGCTCGCCGTACCGGGCATCTTTAAAATCATCCGCGGCTTTGCCGATTTGCGGGATCTGGCGGCTGTTTCAGCGCCTTATGAGCTGAGCGACGGCGCTGAACCGGGGCGGGTTGTGGGCCACCAGCGTCAATTGAACGAGATGCCAAGATTATGAAAAATGTCGGTTTCAACCCAAAATTTACGATCACCAACCGAATAACAAACTATGATGTGGTCAAAGCACAGTACAATGTTCTTGCAGATATGAATGGAAGGCAATGAAGTCGAAAAAAAGCCAAAAAGGAAAAACCGAAGCGGCAGGTAAGGTGTCCACCCCGATGAATCAGACGCTTCTAACCGACATCCGCAGCCTGATTCTCTCGGCTCGCCGCCAGGTGGCGCAAGCGGTCAATGCCGGACTCACCATGCTTTACTGGGAGATTGGCCGGCGCATTCGCCAGGATATTCTCGAAGAAAAGCGGGCGGCCTACGGCAAGGAGATTGTCGCCGCGCTGGGGCGACAATTGGAAGCCGAGTTCGGAAGGGGTTTCGGTGAGAAAAACCTGCACCGGATGGTCCAATTCGCCGAAGTTTTCCCTGATGAAAAGATTGTCGCCGCACTGCGGCGACAATTGGGCTGGACCCATTTCAAGTCCTTGATTCCCATCGAAGATCCCCTGAAACGGGAATTTTACACTGAAATGTGCCGCATCGAAGGGTGGAGCACACGGACCCTGGATAAAAAAATACAATCTATGCTGTTTGAACGCACGGCCCTGTCCCGCAAGCCGGAAAAGCTGGCGGAAATGGAACTGAAAGCCCTGCGCGATGAGGACAAATTAACACCCGATCTGGTGTTCCGAGATCCCTACCTGCTTGATTTCCTTGGTCTCAGAGATGCTTATGCCGAGAAGGATCTGGAAGCAGCCATCCTGCGTGAGATGGAGGCCTTTATTCTCGAACTGGGGGTCGGGTTCGCTTTCATGGAGCGACAAAAACGCATCATAGTCGATGGTGTTGACCATTACCTGGACCTTCTTTTTTACCATCGCAATTTGCATCGTCTGGTGGCCATTGAGTTGAAAATCGGGTCCTTTCAACCTGGCGATAAGGGCCAGATGGAGCTGTACCTCGGTTGGCTGAACCGTTATGAACGAAAACCAGGGGAAGAATCCCCCATTGGATTGATT
>DAOVGD010000076.1 GCA_030672555.1 Desulfobacterales bacterium | reverse complement strand
CCCCCGGCCCAACACTCGATAGGGGTGGGGGGCAAACCCTACCCCGACTGGGACTAACACCCTGAAAGATCCACCACGCTTCGCTTGGCGCTCTAACGCCCACAAACGCGGCCGTGCGACAGCGAGGCCCGGCGACCGTAGGGGGCATACTTAATGTGATTGTTGGCTTTTACCATTCTGATCTCAGTTTTTGTCTTGGCGTCATGGGTTGGCCCACATATCCGTCAAGCAAGCTAGGATTTTCTTCTAAATATGCTCTAGCCCAAGGTTGTAAGTTAAAAGCAAAACCTGTAAGTAAATTGCCCATATTACTAGCCCGGTAAGTGATTCCTTTAGCAACAAGGCCGCTCATTATTCCATCATCAATACCGACAGGAATAGAATTTTGTTGATTTTCTATATATGGAAATAGGTATCCTTTTTCTTCTGGTGTGAGTTGATGAAGAGCTTGTTGCCTTGCTTTTAAATTTTGTTTCGCAGTATGGCCGTGCTTTAAAAATAGAAACAATCTTGCTACAAGAAAAGATACCGTAAGTAAAAATGCTGGGCCTAAATAAACTCGGTATTTTTCACGAAATTGATCTACTGCAACTGTTTTTGCTGTTTCTTCAGGCAAGAAAAGAATTAGGCCTAATACTGAAACAATGGCAACGAGAAAAGCTGCTGGTATTTTTCTAAAATAGTCAGTAAATCCAGTAAGCTTATCCATCATTTTTATGATCTCACCTTTGATAAAGCTAACCAGTGATTGTAAAGTTTCTATATAATCTTCCAACGAACAATATGTTAACAAGGGAAAACGTATTTTTTATGAGCCAATTTCAAAACGCCCCCTTTTACCCAATCTCGGTGTCAGGCGAAAATTCTAAGCCTCGAAATACGTCAAGTATTCCTGCGGGTTATACTTTCCGCCTTCCTTGACCTTGGGCAAAATTGAACATTTTGAAACTGGCTCACAATGAAAAAAATTCCTGTTGCCCTGAATGAAGAAAAGAGGCAGACCGACGTGCAGCAAAAACAAGCAAATGAGGCCATCCATAACCGGAAATTCGGGAAAATTGACGGTGTGGTACGGGCCAAACGCAAATCCTATATTCCTGTTGTACTCTCACGTGAAGAGATTGATACGATTGTAAGAAACCTGAAAGATATGTTCTCTTCTTTGGTATCGCGTGTTGTAATACGCAGCATAACTGATGCTGAGCCATTGGATAGCAGCGCTTAGGTTGGGTTGAGGTATTTCCTGGACGGGCGTTCTATTTTTTTAGGAAGAGATATACTGCAAGGCCGAGAAGAATAACGGCAAAAACCATTTTAAAGGCCTCTGTGGAGATATGCTCTACCAGATGTGCTCCGATTTGCGCGCCAATAATCCCGCCTAATCCAAGGATAGCTCCTATCTTGTAATCCACGTTGGCTAATTTGTTGTGGGCTATAAGTGCGGAAATGGAAATAATAAGTATGGCCAAGAAAGAGGTGCCAACCGATTTTTGAGCGGAAAATCCCCACAACAGCAACATGGGCACCATCAAGAACCCCCCGCCAAGGCCTGAAAAGGCAGCCCCAATGCCTACCACAATGCCAACAGGGAGCATCCACCACATCTGTTGTATCATTTAGTCCTTCCTATACAAATACCCTACGGCCCTTACCCGAAGGATAGGTAGATAATTAACCTATCCCTCGGGCAATGCCTTCTTGGGGGAGGTGGGAGGGTAATATGTTTTTATTTTGGGGGTGATCAGCCAACTCTCCGTCGCATAAACGTTGGTACTTCGAGATCGTTACTGTCTATAATAAGTCCGGCGGGGACTTTATAGCCTGGTTCGGTGTCATCGCCAACCGCCTTTTTGTATCTGATAAAGGTCGGTTCGTCATAATTTACCGCACGGTTAAGGTCCTCGGGAGTAACCGGCCGCAGCCGTCCTCTTGTCGTTGCCTCACGTTTTCCTTCAATACCGGTTGCAATGACCGTAACTCGCAGTTCGTCTCCGATGCTGTCGTCTAAAACAGTTCCCCATATGATTTCCGCATCTTCTCCTGCTTCTTTATAAATACGGTCCGAGGCCTCGGTCATTTCCGCCATGGTCAAGTCGCTTCCACAGGTAATATTCATCAAAATGCCGCTAGCGCCACTTATGGAGACATTTTCCAGCAAAGGATGGGACATGGCCTTTTCAGCCGCCTCGATCGAACGATTTTCTCCACAGCCGATGCCGGTGCCCATCAGTGCCAACCCTGCCTTAGACATGGTAGTCCTTACGTCTGCGAAATCCAGATTGACCAGTCCTGGATTCATGATTAGGTCCGTGATCCCTTTTACGGAATGAAGAAGTATTTCATCGGCCCTCTTGAACATCTCCACCAGCGTGGTATTTTTTGATGCAAGCCCCAATAGTCTATCATTTGGGATAACAATTAATGTATCTACGATCTCCTTCAACTGTTTGATACCTTCTTCTGCCTGTTGCATACGCTTTCTACCTTCGAATGCAAACGGTTTGGTGATCACGGCAACAGTGAGAGCACCCAGTTCCTTACTGACTTCAGCCACCACAGGCGCAGCTCCTGTGCCGGTCCCTCCCCCTAAGCCTGCGGTAATGAATACCATATGACTGTTTTCTAAGACGCTGCGAATGTCGTCCACATTTTCCTTTGCGGCATCACAGCCCATCTGCGGGTTGGCTCCAGCCCCTAAACCCTGGGTCAGGCGCTCTCCCAGCTGGATTTTTACGGGTGCCTTTGAAATATCCAGAACCTGAGCGTCTGTGTTGGCGGCGATAAATTTTACCCCCAGGAGCTTGGATTGTATCATGTTGTTAATAGCGTTGCCGCCGGCGCCTCCGATACCAATCACCTTGATTTTTGCCGACTTTTCATTCTCTACGAAATCGAATCTCATTGTTCCACCTCCCGATTATAATATTGACGATTGACGATTGACGATCCTTAAATGACCTCCCGGAACCACCTCTTCATTCTTCCCATTACCTTTTGGAAAATGTTTTTGTCCCTTATTCTGAATTTTTGCTTCGGGCGACGGCGAGCGCCATAAAGAACCAGGCCGACTGCCGTGGCATACATCGGATTGCTAACAACATCTAGTAATCCGCCGATACCTTGCGGATTACCGAGCCTTGAAGGGAGGTTGAATACAGATTCAGCAATGTCGACAGCTCCGTGAAGGAGTGCAGATCCCCCCGTAATTACAACACCTGAGGTGACGTGGTCCTCCAACCCTGCCCGGTATATTTCACGGTTTGTAAGCATAAAGATTTCCTCGACCCTTGGGGCAAGTATCTCCCCTATAATCTGCCGAGAGAAGTTACGTGGTTTTTTTCCTCCCAAGCTCGGGATTTCTATGGTTTCTTCTTTACTTATGGCCGCAAGATTACATGTCCCGTATTTCTTTTTTATCTTTTCTGCTTCCCCTATCGGTGTGCGCAAACCGATGGCGAGGTCATTGGTCAGATTATTCCCGCCTAATGCAAGTACCGATGTGTGTTTAATGTTTCGCCCTGAAAATATTGCGAGATCTGTGGTACCCCCACCAGAATCTATAAGGGCAACCCCGAGTTCCTTTTCTTCCGAGGTTAAGACGGCCTTGCTGGATGCCAGGGATTGCAGCACAATATCTTCCACATCAAGACCGGCGCGGTTGCAACATTTTATGATATTGTGTGCCGAAGTGACTGCCGCGGTGACAATATGTACCTTGGCTTCGAGGCGTACACCGGCCATTCCCAGGGGATTATGGATCCCTTCCTGCTCGTCTACGCAATAAGATTGTGGCAGGGTGTGGATCACTTCGCGGTCCATTGGTATTGCTACAGCCCGGGCCGCATCTATAACACGTTCTATGTCATTTTCGGTGATTTCGCCTCCCTTGACTGCTATTATGCCGTGGCTGTTGAATCCTTTTATATGCCCGCCTGCGATTCCTGTGTAAACAGACCTTATTTCACACCCGGCCATGAGTTCGGCCTCTTCTATTGTTTTTTTTATTGAGTCAACCGTTGATTCAATGTTTACTACTACCCCTTTCCGGAGACCTATAGATGCATGTGTGCCGATCCCTACGATATCGATACCGCTGTCAGTTTTTTCACCTACCACGGCGCATATCTTAGTAGTCCCTATATCGAGCCCTACAATTAGTTCTTCCTGGCTCTGCACCTCTGTTATACCTCCTTTGAATGGTTTCCTCTTGTTTTTACTACTACACGCCGGGTATCTTTCAAGTCGACACACTGTACATTAAATAGGCCTTGTTGATTTTTCAAATACGGTATCATATCCCTGAACCTGTTAAATTTGTCTCTATAATTTCCGAATCCCAGCTTGATTTCTGTGTCACTATCAAACGCATAAACTGTAAGTCCCGTTTCACTGTCCACATGAATGGCAGTGATCGAGTAAAGCGGAAGTATGCTACCGTCCAACATGCCAAGTTGAGTTACTGCAAGCACTGCTTGCAAGCGAGAGAAAACATTTTTTTCGTCAATTTTAAGGTCAGATATTTTAAGACCCGTAACTATTGGCACCGGGATTTCTTCGCCGTGATCTATCTTCTTGAAGATTGTCCCTTTGTCGTCGATTAAAAACCTTTGACCAAGATCGACAATAGCTACCGGTCTATATTCGGAAATCCTGATATGGATTTTATCCGGCACTTCCCTCCGTATATCCGCTGATTTGATCCACGGATGGGAGACGAGATGAAGCTGTAATGCTTTAATGTTAAGGGACAGAATGTTTGTCTGCTTATCAAGATTACCCCACCGGAGTATTTCTGAAGGGAGAATGCTGCGGGACCCTTCCACAGTGATGGTTTTGATTTCAAAGATCGAGGATTGGGTCAGGACATCATGACAAAAGATCAATAGAAAGCTCAAACCTGCTACCGAACAAAGGGCAAGAAGTCCCTTTAATGCGAAAAGCCAACGGGCACGGATTGAAGCCTTCTTTTGAAGTCTGCTGTTCTTATAAACATTTTTACGTATGTGTCTTTTCACCAACGATCACCACCTCCGGCTCCAGCAATATTCCTGACTTTTTGTATACTGAATCCTGAACGATATTGACCAATCCGAGTATGTCCTCGGCGGTTGCCTTGCTTCTATTAATTATAAAGTTTGCATGCTTTTCAGATACTTGTGCATCATTTACCCTATAGCCTTTTAGGCCGGCCTCTTCAATCAGTTTGCCGGCAGAAGGGCCGGTTGCGGGATTCTTGAAAAAGGAACCAGCACTCGGAAACGAAAGCGGCTGTCTTACACGGCGTTGTTCAAGCATAGACACTGCTGCCTTTCGAAGTGCGTCGCCACTTCCCAGACCAAGTTTAAAATAAGCTTTCAATATAATAGATTTTGGATCCATTTCGAGTCTCCTGTAAGAAAAATTAAGCTTGTCCCGTCTTATATCTATTACATCCCCCGTGGGAAGGAGGACAGTAAGGGCATCAATGATATCTCCCATGCATCCGGTTGCGGTCCCTGCGTTCATCCGCACGGCGCCTCCCACTGTGCCAGGTACGCCGGCTGCAAAGGTCAATCCGGAAAGATTATGGTCAGCGGCAAAGGTGACCAGCTTGGATAGGGAGGCGCCAGATTCTGCCATGATCAACGTGGTATCACCGATTTTTTTGACAAGGCGAACCTCCCTAAAACCTTTTTTGAGGTTCACTACTATTCCCTGGATTCCTCCATCCCTGACCAGGAGATTGGTCCCTGTTCCTAATACCATAAGGGGAATACTCTTTTTTAGGGCCCAGCCTATAATATCAGTGAGCTCATTTATATCTTTCGGGTAAATCAAAGCCTCTGCAGGGCCGCCAACCCGTAACGTAGTGTGACGGGCCATCGGTTCATCAAACAGTATGCGCCTCTTATGTCGGTCAGCCAAAAACATTCGGTTATTTTTTGAAATCATCACAGGGTTCTTAAAATTTCCTCTCCGATCTTCCACACCGGGCCTGCGCCCAGCGTCAACACCACGTCCCCTTCACGGAGTTTACCAGACAAATAGTCAAGGACTTTTTTGGTGTCGGCTTTAAAGGTTACATCCTTATGGCCGTGTTCTTTGATGCCTTCAGATAATACTTCTCCAGTCACTCCTGGGATAGGGGCCTCACCTGCTGGATAGATGGGGATAACTATTAAAGAATCCGCCCGATAAAATGCGCGCGTGAAATCTTCAAACAATGCTTTCGTCCGTGTATACCGGTGGGGCTGGAAGATTACCACAATACGCCGATCCGGCCAGCATTGTCTGGCTGTATCAAGGGTCGCCCGGATTTCTGTAGGATGGTGACCGTAGTCATCTACCACGGTAATATCCTTAACCGTTCCTTTTATCTGAAATCGTCGTTGTACTCCCTCCATATTTTCAAGGGCCGTCTTGATCTTATCAAATGGAATGTCCAACTCCATTCCTACTGCTACACTTGAAAGGGCGTTGTAAACATTATGGAGCCCCGGCAGGTTTAAGGTAACGGTGCCGAGGTTTTTTTTATGCCGGGTAACCTGGAATCTGCTTTTCAGACCTTCGGAGCTGATCTTTTTGGCCTGGTAATCCGCCTGTGTGGTGAAGCCATATGTGGTGTATCTCTTCTCTACTTTTGGTATCAGGCTTTGAATAGGCTCATTGTCAAGACAGAGCACTGCCAGTCCGTAGAACGGGATCTTGTTGATAAAATCCAAAAATACGCTTTTGATATGATGGAGATCTCTGTAATAGTCTAAGTGTTCTGTATCTATATTAGTTACTACTGCAATGGTTGGGGAAAGGTGTAGAAACGAACCATCACTTTCGTCTGCCTCGGCAACGATAAAATCCCCTTGGCCTAATATTGCATTGGTTCCGAGACTGTTCAATTTTCCGCCTATCACTGCTGTTGGATCAAGCCCTCCCTTATTGAGAACCTCAGCGATAATAGACGTGGTGGTAGTCTTACCGTGAGCCCCTGCAACTGCGATACCATATTTCAAGTGCATCACCTCTGCCAGCATCTCTGCTCTCGGGATGACAGGGATGGCAGTGGCCCTGGCTTCAAGGACTTCCGGGTTATCCTTTTTCACTGCGGACGATATCACCACGACATCGGCTCCCTCTGTCTGCCCGGGGAGATGCCCTTTATAAATGGTTGAACCAAGAGAGGCGAGGCGCTTTGTGATATCCGAAGACTTCAGATCAGAGCCGGAAACCTTATACCCGAGGTTTATGAGTAGTTCGGCAATCCCGCTCATCCCGATTCCACCGATCCCGACAAAATGTATGTGGTATTTCTTTTGGTACATATCCCTATATAGAGTTCCAGAAAAAGATTTTGCTTTTTGTATATGGAGCGCCGCTTAAATAAATTCGAATACCGAATATCGAAATCCGAAACAAATTCGAAATTCGAATATCAAATTTTCAAAACGTTACTCAATCTTCCGCAGTGCCATATTCCTTGCGAATGAAGAGCACAATCTTCCAAAGCAAATTGTTTCGGATTTTGAGTTTTTGTCATTTGTATTTGTTTCGTGCTTCGGATTTCGGATTTCGAAATTGAGCCTTTATCCCAAAAACATTTTCTTAAAGGCTATATATCTCCTCTACAATTTTTTCCGCAGCATCCGGTCTCCCAAGTCTCCCGGCCTTTTCCCCCATTGCCTTTAGTTCTTCCCGGTGTTCTTTGTAATATAAGATTCTGTCTGCTAGCACCTTACCGTTCAGGTCGACTTCTCGAATCAATTCTGCCGCCCCCTGTTCGGCAAGACTGCGGGCATTCAACTCCTGATGGTTGTCGGTGGCAAAGGGAAAGGGGATAAAGATGGCGGCCTTTCCAAGGGCGGTAATTTCAGCAACTGTAGTCGCCCCAGCCCGACATACCACCAGGTTTGCTGATCCGTATATCGTTCCCATATCATCGAAAAATGGCTTCACATGGTCGTTTCTTCCCAGTTTTCTATAAGCTCCTGTTACCCATGCCGCATCTTTTTGACCGGTTTGGTGTATAAAAAAAACATCCGGCACACTGTTAAGAATCTGCAGCGCATCTACAACGACCTTGTTGATCCGGTGGGCGCCTTGACTCCCTCCAACCACTAGTACAGTAAAATGTTTTGGGCCCGCTGTTACAACTTTTCCGGACAGAATTTCCCGACGTACAGGGTTTCCGGTAAATCGGGTTTTTTGGGGATCAAAATGACGAACGCTTTCCGTAAACGATACAAAGATCCTGTCTGCAAATCTTCCCAGGAGACGATTGGTCAGTCCGGGAACGAAATTCTGTTCGTGAATAACTATGTGAATCCCCATTAAGCGAGCCGCTATTGCTACAGGACCTGATGAATATCCGCCAACGCCTATTACAATATCCGCTTTGAATTGCCACAGGGAAAATCCGGACTCTATGATTCCCCACGGAATCTTGGCTACGGATCTTATTCGTCGGAAGACCCCCCGGCCCTTTATCCCCTCTGCTGCAATCTTTTTTAAGGGAAAACCTTTTTTTGACAGTGCAGCAGTTTCCACCTCTCTTTTCGTTCCTATAAAGAGTATGTGTGTTTCCGGATTACAGGCAATCAGCTCTTCAGCCAGGGCAATCCCTACAAAAAGATGTCCGCCTGTTCCCCCTCCTGCTATTACTACATTCATTATCATTTCATTCTTTGTTGGCGAGATATGTTCATCAATATTCCGATAGCTGCCATAGAAAGTACCAGTGACGACCCTCCGTAACTTACAAAGGGAAGCGTCAACCCTTTGGTCGGCAAGAGTCCTAAGGCCACTCCTATATTAACAATTACCTGTATCCCTATGGTAGCAGTAATTCCTGCCCCTAAATAAGTCGCAAAGGTGTCCGAACTCTTCATAGCGAGTCTAAATCCCACACATAAGATGGCTATATAGGTACATATAATCACGCACACCCCGATCAGCCCTAATTCTTCCCCAACAACCGAAAATATAAAATCCGTATGCGGCTCCGGCAGGTAAAACAGTTTTTGGTGGCTGTTTCCAAACCCTTTTCCGGTTACACCTCCTGAGCCAATGGCCATGAGTGAGTGGACAATCTGGTATCCGGCGCTGTCTTGGTGTTCCCATGGATTTAAAAAAGCAATTAGACGGCGCGTACGGTAACCCGCGTTGGTTAAGGCAAAATAGGCAAGCGGTAGAAGCGCTGCAGCCGCTGTAAAAAGATATGAAACTCTTACGCCACCGATAAAAAGCATGATCCATGCGATCATGCCTATGATACAGGCCATGCCGAAATCAGGCTGCACGAGGAGCAGTATTAAGAAACACCCCAATACAATGGCGTGGGGAAGAAATCCGATACTGAATTGTTTGATATTTTCCTGTTTCTTACTCATTGAATAGGCCAGATAGATAATGAGCGCTATCTTTGCAAATTCCGACGGCTGAAAGGATAAGCCCATAAATCTGAACCACCGCTTTGCCCCTCCAACCTCGTGAGCCCATCCAGGGATGTGCAGTGCAATGAGAAGGGCGATCCCTGAAAAGAGGACGGGGTAGGCTAATTTTTTATATACGGTATAAGGGATGTACCGGCATATTAGCAGCGCTATTCCTCCGAACAGGGCAAAGAGCGCCTGACGTTTGATGAAGTAATAACTGTCTCCAAAGCGTTTTGCGGCCAAAACCGAACTGGAGCTATAGACCATAATAATTCCCATTCCAACCAGAAGGAGTATCCCCAATAAAAGGATGATATCGTAAGTAGCGCTCTCTTTTTGCGTTGTAGACATTTTACTGGTTGCTGGTTACTGGTTGCTTGTTGCTGGTCTCTGACTTCTGACCTCTGACTTCTGACTTCTGGTTTCTGCCCTCTGTCCTCTGTCCTCTGACCTTCCTTCTATCTCCTCCACTGCCCTGCAAAACACCGCGCCTCTTTCAGAATAGTCTCTAAACATGTCAAAGCTCGAACACGCCGGCGAGAGGAGGACTACATCGCCGGATATTGCCTCCCTGTGAGCGATCTTTACTGCTTCTTCCATGCTATTGGCGGGTATGATATCCGCGGAAGCCCCCAGGGCCTTGATAATTTTTTTTTGCGCTTCGCCTATAGCTAAAATCTTTTTGACTCGAGTCTTTACAAGAGGTTCAAGCTTACTGTAGCTTCCACCCTTATCCCGCCCGCCTATAATCAAAAGAATCGGTTCATCAAAGCTTTCAAGAGACCGAACAACAGAATCGACATTGGTTCCTTTGGAATCGTCGTAGTAGTCAACCCCATCCACGGTACGCACATAGGTTAACCTGTGCGGGAGTCCTTTGAAACGGTTCAACGCATCTTGAATCCCTTCGCAAGTTCCTCCCGCTGCTAATACTGCAAGAGCAGCGGCAGACGCATTTTCAAGATTGTGCCTCCCTTTCAAACGAAAACCGGAGAGATCAAACAAAACAGGTTCCTTGTGGGGGAGGCTACAAATCATTTCCGTGTCCCTCACCACAGAACCACTTGCTGTGCTATCTTGTAGGTTAAAGAAGAGCTTCCGGCCCTTAATATCCTCTGCCATACTTTTTGTCGCGACATCTTTGGCATTTAGAACGGCCACATCTGCCGTGGTCTGATTCTCAAAGAGCCGTCCTTTTGAGAGTATGTATTCCTTAAAATTAGCGTATCTGTCGAGATGATCCTCGGTAATATTCAAAAGAACCCCTACATGTGGTCTGAACTTATCAATGGTGTCGAGTTGAAAGCTGCTAATCTCCGCAACAACCGCATCCGCCGTCATATCACTTGCGGCATACTCAATAAGCGGAGTACCTATATTCCCTCCTACATATACCTTGAAGCCTGACCTGTTCAACATCTCTCCCAAGAGGGTTGTGGTGGTGGTTTTGCCGTTGGTCCCTGTTACCGCCAAAATCGGTTCTTTGATGAATCTGCCGGCCAGTTCTATTTCGCCGACAACAGGGACACCTTTTTTCCGTGCGGCTTCCAACATGGCAATGTTGTGAGGAACTCCAGGACTTACAACAACAAGATCAGCCGAAGCAAAGGTTTCTGCGACATGTCCGCCCAGTTCCATTTTTATCCCAAGATCTTTCAGCTCATTGACGTAATGATGAAGAACATCTTCTGCTTGAATGTCGGTTACAGTAACATTTGCTTCTTGGTTTTTCAGGAACTTGGCTACCGC
>DAOVGD010000187.1 GCA_030672555.1 Desulfobacterales bacterium | reverse complement strand
GGGGAGGATGTTATGACCACAATTACCGTTAAAACAACTGCACGGTCCGAGATGATCGACATTACGCATGATGTGGAACGCCTAATTCATGCCAACAATGTCCGGAACGGGTTCTGTTATATATTTGTTCCTCACACAACCGCAGGGATCACGATCAACGAGGGAGCAGATCCAAGTGTACGGGAGGACATCGTAACCACATTAAACAAGCTGATCCCCTGGGAGGGAGGGTATCGCCACCGTGAAGGGAATTCTGCCGCCCACATAAAGACAACTCTTGTAGGCTCTTCTGAAATAATCGCGGTGGAAGACGGGCGCTTACAATTAGGCACCTGGCAGGCTATTTTTTTCTGCGAATTCGACGGCCCGCGAACCCGCAAGGTGCAGGTACGTTTTTTTTAAACTGCCGTCCCTTTTTTCCTGAATGCGGACATGAATCTTTAACAGAGCAACGTTGATGACCTCGTAAAAGTCTTTGATGAGCTCACCTTGGGCACTCTCACCGGCCAATCAAGATCTAAGCAATGATAACATATAAACAGAATAAAATTTTTGCTGGTATTACCAGGAATATATTCATCCTGGGATTGGTCAGTTTGTTTACTGATCTGAGCAGCCAGATGGTTTTTCCGTTAATTCCACTCTTCATGACTACTGTTCTGGGGAGCGGCGCCTGTGCGGTTGGTATTGTAGAAGGCGCCGCAGAAACAACCGCTTCGTTACTAAAAGTTGTATCAGGCTATTGGTCGGACAAGATTAGAAAAAGAAAACCTTTTGTTTTGTTCGGTTATAGTCTGTCATCCATAACCAAGCCGCTATTTGCTCTGGCTAATGCCTGGACTTTTGTGCTTTTTCTCAGGGTAGTAGAAAGAATCGGAAAAGGGTTAAGAACCGCCCCACGTGATGCACTTGTGGCTGAATCGTGTGATGAATGCGTGCGGGGTAGGGCCTTCGGGTTTCATAGGGCTGCGGATGGCATTGGTTCGACATTGGGAGCAGTTCTTGCCTTCCTCCTTCTTCCAATGTGTGGGTATAGAAATATCTTCTTGTTTGCCCTGGTTCCCGGAATAGTTTCTGTATTCATTATCTTCTTTGTTAAGGAAAAAAATGAGCCGGCAAAACAAGAAACGGAAACAGTGTCCATAAAGCTTAGCTTAAAAGGATTACCCGCGAATTTAAAACTCTTTATTGTCGTCTCTTCACTATTTGCGTTGGGGCATTTCGGCTATGCCTTTCTCTTGTTAAGGGCGAAGAACATAGGGTTGGCCGATAATACTGCCATCTTGCTCTATGTCGTATTTTACATTGTGTATTCGATCTGTGTAATACCTCTGGGGATCTTATCAGATAAGATCGGGAGAAGACCCGTGTTAATAGGAGGCTATGTAATCTTTGGAATCACCGCTCTCGGTTTATTAGTTGCTTCTACCCCTTCCAGTGTTTTATTATTTTTTATTATCTATGGAATATGTTATGCCATGATTGATGGCACGCAGCGGGCCTTTGTGGTCGATTTAGCGCCGCAACATTTAAAGGGCACTGCATTAGGAGTATTTCATACGGCAATAGGGTTGGTCGCCCTTCCGGGTGGATATATCGCGGGAATGCTATGGGATAAAGTAAGCCCGGAAGCTACATTTGGTTATGGTCTTGCGTTAACACTGATTTCAGTGGTATTGCTTACGTTTGTAAAGTAAACGAAACCATCAGTATTAGTAAGGAAGAAAAATGAAAATAGTAGCTATTATTCCTTGTCGATATGGTTCTAAACGATTTGAAGGAAAACCCTTGAGCATGATCCTTGGTAAACCAATGGTCTGGTGGGTTTACAGCAGTGTCCGGAATGCCGACATCCTGTCCGATGTGGCAGTGGCTACAGATGATGAGCGTATCTATCAATGCGTTAAGGATTTTGGAGGACGTGTGGTAATGACAGAACCTGTCCACCGCTCCGGAACAGACAGGGTAACAGAAGCAGCACGAAAACTGAAATTAGAGGATCGCGACATCGTGATCAATATTCAGGGAGATCAGCCGGTATTTGACTTCCGTTGTTTGCCGGAGGTGGTGGCTCCCCTTCTGAAAGACGAAGACCTGGACATGAGTACATTGGCCTGCAAAATGATTGACCCGGATGAGATAACAGACCCGAATCATGTAAAGGTCATCTTTGACCAAAACAGATATGCCCTTTACTTTTCACGGTCCCCCATCCCATTTGGGAGAGATTCATCCGTTAAGTTCGACTACTTTAAGCACTTGGGTATCTATGCATACAGAAAGCGCTCCCTGGAACGTTTTGTTAAGCTCCCTGAGGGAAGATTGGAAGCGATAGAAAAACTCGAACAGCTGAGAGCCTTAGAATACGGCTATCGGATAAAGGTGGTTGAAACCGTTCACGAATCGATGGCAGTCGATACCCCTGACGATATAGCCAAGGTAGAGGCTGTCTTGCGAAGTCAATAACGTTCGACCATCATATTTCTCAAAACCTTAAGATTGATCTTATCGTAATCCGTCTCTCCCTTCCCCTTTGGCGTCTCCAGGATCTTTGGAACGTTTTCAAGCCTTTTTTCGTTCATGATCTCCTTGAATGCCGCGCTTCCAATCATCCCCTTGCCAATATGTTCGTGCCGGTCGATTCGGCTTCCGAGCCCCTTTTTGGAATCGTTGAGATGTATCAGCTGCAGATTATTCAGACCGAGTATTTCATCAAATTTTTCCATAGTCTTTGCATACGCCTCAGGGGTGCGAATATCATAGCCTGCGGCAAATGTATGGCACGTGTCAAAACAGATACCGACTCGATTCTTATCTTTAATATGTTTTATAATTAAGGCTAATTGTTCAAAGGTATAACCGATGTTGGTCCCCTGGCCGGCGGTGGTCTCCAGGAGAAGTTTTGTCTCTCTGGGGGGGACCCGGTCGAATACCTCATTTATTGTTTCCGCAATCTTGAGACACCCGTTCTCTTCCCCACTTTCCATATGGGCGCCGGGATGCAAGACAACATAAGAAATATCAAGGCTTGCAGATCGCTCTAACTCGTGGATAAGGGCTTCTTTGGACATATGGTGTTTTTGTCCTTCCGGTGATGCCAGATTGATCAGGTAGGACGTATGGGAGGCGATAGCCGTGATCCCCACTTCCTCCCTTACCTGACGAAACCGATCGATTTCTTCATCTGTTACGATCCGTTCCTTCCAGGTGTTTGAATTTTTGGTGAAAAGTTGAAGCGCGGTGCAGCCGTATTGTTTTGCGGCTAAAAGCGCCTGATGTAGCCCTCCGGCGATCGAAAAGTGGGCACCAAGCAGAAGCATTGTCGTTCTCCTTTGGGAAACAACTATGATGGTTTCGTAAAAAGTCCCTAATTCGCCTGATTGGTCACTCTCATTGATCATTAATCATTTCACATTTGTCATCTGTCATTTTTTTAATGGTAAATGCCCAATGATAGATGATCAATGACAGATGATAAGACAAAATAGGCTCACCAGGGACTTTTTACGAAATCATCAACTACCGTCTTTCCGCCTTTCCCTTCAGATATTCCAACAACTATATATTCTATGTCCTCTTCACCGATATTCTTCATCTCATGGACCTTGCCGATAGGAACAACCACCACATCTTCTTTTTCGAGGACCGCTTCTTCTTTATCTATTCTGATCATTGCCATACCTTTGAGGATAATAAAAACCTCTTCCATATCTTCGTGATAGTGTGCTCTAAATGATTTCCCCGCAGGGAGCAGCGCCCAATTAATCATCCGGACCTTTCCATCAACAAAGTCATCCCTCTGCAGCAAGACTTTTTTTAATACGCCAGGCGCCTTTGGATCTTCGTGACTGGCAGGAATAAATTGTAATTGACCCGAACGGATTATTTTCATGTTTATACCTAAACATTTTATGCTCGATTGCAATCTTAATTCGGCAGCTTCACTATAGCACAATGTCCGCTTCTAAACAATTTTTCTTAAAGAATGAGGAGCTTGTAAAAGGTTGCTAAATACCTTTTGAAGTTTCGCCAAGTTATGGTAAGCTATAAAAAATAGAACGTCGAAGCCGGAGCCTTACCATGCTTTTTACAACAATCACCAAAGAGAATTTCAGAAAGATGACCAGCACCGTTACAAGGAAATAAGAGAACGAATTGATACAAAATTCAAGTCCAAGGTTGATGCCACTATCGTGCCGGAACTGATGGACCTGGAGTTTGAGTTAGACGTTACGACCTGCACAAGCCTGTTGAAGATTTAATAGCACAAGGAAGGGGAAGAAGACGAGATCAGCCGTCTTGCTCAGATGTTGGTGAGGGCATATGATCCGTGTATTTCGTGCTCGGTGCATTGACCGGTTCTTGTAAACATACTAACCTGTACTTACATGTAACTTGGTCACAATACCATCTTGCCTTTCCGAAACAATCAAAATTGCCTTCCCTGAGCTGTTTTTTTCTTATCGTAGGGATTAGGAGAGCGCGTGCGCAATCCTTACATAGGCCATGGCTATAGAAGGATGTTTCCTCCTCTTTGGTCCAAGTTGTTCCGCATTGGATGCATTTGAATGTCATGTGTATTCTTGTTCCCCAATATGATTGATTTTGCCTATAGTTACATTGCAGAATGCGTGCCAAGGATGGATCAGACGCACAGCCTGAGTTTGATGGTTTCGCCGAAAAGTGATCGTCCCTCTCTCATGGTATAAGGGGATAAAAGGGGGGGGCAGGAGATAAGTGTGTGAAATATCATTTTATTTATCTTTACCCCCAGCTTCCTTCCAAGAAGGGAGAAAGGACTTTTAGACTTCTTGCAAAACCATCAAAATTGGAGGTGATAGATAAGCGTGGCCTGTAAGATGGAAATTTTTTTCCCAGAGAACACCAAAAAGTGCAATATCTTACCGGGCAATGTGAAATTACTTGCAGTTTGATGTGCAATTTTGGCACCTTGGTGTTGATGTTATTGACATGGGAAGCAGCTTCAAAATTGAATGTTTTAAAACTACCTAATAGACTTTCGTATTTCTCAGTTTGCATGTAATCGGACGGTTTGTATGAATGTTTTCAAGATCATCCGCAGAGTAATTTATGCCGACACCGACAAGATGGGGGTTGTATATCATTCAAACTATTTGCGCTGGTTTGAAATGGGAAGGACAGAGATGTTGCGCGAACTGGGACATCCCTATACAGAGATGGAAGCAGCCGGTTATAACCTGCCGGCATCAGAGGCATTCTGTAAATACCTGGCGCCGGCCCGGTACGATGATCTCCTTAGAATTGAAACCCGTGTGGATGAGATAAAAAAGGCGAGTGTACGTTTTGAATACAAGGTATTTAATGATAACAATGGCAAGGCCCTTGTTACAGGGTACACTAATCATGCCTGCGTCGACAACAACGGAAATGTGGTACGCCTCCCGGCCTTTTTAAAGGAGACGTTGGAGAGAGCTGGAAACTTCCAGGTTCAGTTGTAAGACCTTTAGCGCATGGTCAAGACTCATGGAGCCGGTGCCGCAGCTTGGTGTGATCAGAGATTGTGATAAAATTTGTGCTCGACTTATTCCCAGCGCTTCCAGTTCGCTTGCTTCCTCCTCCCATCTTTCCACCAGGCTGTCTGCGGTTTCTTTTTCAATATCTTCCTCTTTGGCCGTCGGCACAATCCCCCAGGCAAGAATTTTTCCCTGTTCGAGAAATTTTTTTAATTCCTTTGCATAGAGAATCAAGCGGTCAAAATAGTCATAGGCATCAAAACTCAGAATGTCTGCCGAAGATTCCAGAATCAACGACCAGTCAGTGTTGGCACAAACGTGCACTCCGGCCAATCCACCCCCCTGGTGAATTTGATCGATGACCTCGGCAAGAAGTTTCTCCACATCTTTTTTGGACACCCCGATAAGTGCGGATGATCCGAATCCGGCCAGACCTGGTTCATCCAGGAAAATGATGATCGGCGCTCCGAATTGCTTAAGTTGTTCCACCTGCCATCGGGCCTTGAGCGCGATAATCTTTGTTGCTGCATCACGGAGTCGCTCGTCATAAAAGACCGCCTGCTTGTTTTGATCGGTAAGCCCCAGGGAGAGGGTCACCGGTCCTGTGATTTGTCCTTTGATTGCAAAGGGCCTGGGGAGTGTCTTGAGTGCCTCTTGCAGAACGAAGAAGCCTGGTGCGGACTCTTTTGTAAGAATAAAGCGGGATGCCTCAAGAGACTTTTCCCCCTGGGTGACCGCAATGTATTCCTCGTAGAAGTCCAGAAGCTCGCGTTCGAAGTTGTTCAGGGAAGAATCGAGGGTTATCCGATTGTCCGAGATGACGAGCCCCGGCAAGCCGGACACAAACTGTGTCAACATGCCTTCCTGGTGATGGACAGGGAGTTGTACCCATAGGGGGATATCCGGTGTATACTCCACGACCATCCGGAGCGCCTCATCGTGAGCGCTTATCGGGAGACTTCCGATAAGCGTGGCTTTTGCTTGTGGTTTGAAATCATTCATG
>DAOVGD010000126.1 GCA_030672555.1 Desulfobacterales bacterium | reverse complement strand
ACCAATCTTCCTGTTCTCCACAACGGCTTTTCTACTGCGTATACGGCAGGGCGAATACCGATTGCTTTATTATTTGTTTCAGTAGCCGTTATCGGCTTATTTGTATTCAGGTGGAAGAGAACATACCGAATACTCGGAGTCCTCCTTTTTGTCCTGGGTATTGCGTTTGCCATAGATGTTGATCCCTTTAGCAGCTCCCCTTATGACCCGTATTATGGTGACCAGGGGATAGCCCCATACCAACACCTTATCGATTATGTAAATGAAAAGGGAGGAATTACATTTTGGAATCATCCTGAAACAAGGTCAGGGGTGGGAGAGAAACCCCCGATTCGTGTGGATACCCCTCCGTATCCCGAGGTGTTGGAGAGATCAAGAGGATATACCGGGTTTGCGGCATTATACGGAGATAGAATAACGGTAACCGAACCGGGAAGGGAGTGGGACAGATTACTTAAGGAGTATTGTATCGGACAGCGATCACGCCCGGTTTGGGGCATATCCACGGCAGACTATCACAGAGAAGGAGGAGCAGGAGAAAAATTAGGAAATTTTCCCACAGTTTTTCTGGTAAAAGAATTTACCAAGGATGCGATATTATCCGCATTAAAAAACGGAAAGATGTATGCTGTCCGGGGTCCTTACAATAAAAGGGGGGTCCTTACGGAATTCAGTTTAACAGATCCGATTACAGGGAATAAAGGTGTTTGCGGAGATGAGGTCTGTGTTAGAGGCCCTGTGGCAGTGAGAATTACTGTCTTGGCATCAGACGGCGACGCACACAAAATTCACGTAAGGTTAATAAGGGGGGGCGACCTCGTTAAAATTTTTAATGGCACGACTCCGCTTACGATAGATTTTAAAGATGACTATTTTGAGGAAGGCAAAAAGATCTATTACCGCGTGGACGTAAGAGGTGATGTAGGATCCATAATATCAAATCCAATTTTTGTTCTCTTTTCAAATTAGTCGCCTTCGGCGAGACTTTTTTGATTGGCGTTCCTCTTTTTTGATAGCAATTCCCATGGCATAATTATTGCTCTGGTGTCCATCCAGAAGTGGTAGGTTTTGTCCCAAGACAAGGCCGCACATCCCGCTTTAGCGGGACTGCCACAGTCCCGCGTAAGCACGGGACAACCTGCGGAGAACGCTGTGTCGGGGCAAAGGATGCCAGTTCTGTCAACAATAGCCATCAAATTGACACTTTTATGCAACACATAGATTTTTACCGTTGTCATTTGCCATTGTGAAGGATAAATAAAAGGAGTGAACATGAAAGATCTTACTCACAAGCAGAATAGAAAACATGTACGGGCACCTATTTCGGTTCCGATAAAGTTTACTGTTATGTCGCCCGATATATATAATAATATCAAAGATTCTAAGGGAGCAAACCGTCTCCAGGGGTTACAGATGGAGAACGGGACAGGGCCTGTCTCCACCGAGCAAGAGTCTTTTTCTACAAAGTGTGATGCCCATGTGATAGATTTTTTATTCCGTATTGATGATAAGTTGGATCGAATATTGGAATTGCTACTAAGGGATGAAAAAGACAAGGAAAAACTCAGGAGGGGGAGGACGCTCAATATTAGTGGGGCTGGAATGCGCATTGTGTATGAAGAACCATTGCAAGTTGGAAATATTCTGAATACGAATTTCTTGGTCTCAAAATTTCCTCCTGCCTGGCTGGATCTATATTGCGAGGTTGTAAGGGTTGTTCCAAACCTCGAGGGTGCAGAAGCGACTTACGAGATCGCTTTGAAGTTCATCGATTTGAACGAAGAAAATAGGGAAAAGATTATTTTTTATACCTTTCAGCAACAAAGGGAAGCCCTCAGGGGTATGAAGGAGACAGATGAGTAGAGAAGAAATGTTGATCAGAAGGCTGGCTGACCACTACTGTGGAGCATATCTTGTTCGTGTCATAGAAGGTATTATACACAATCTCAATGGTCCGTTTCAGATCCTTTATATACGTTCAGAACAGTTAGAAATGAGTATAAAACAGCTCCAGGAAGGTATTCGGACAGGAAGGATATCCGAAATGGGGGACCTCTTAGATAAGATGAGTGAGCGTATAAACTCTATTTTAAAAGGGCTGGACGACTTGAATAATCAGCACCTCCATCTTACCAGCGGCATGATTGTGGAAAGAAGGTCTACCCTCCAACCAATCAAAATCAACGACCTCATTGAAGACATACTTTTTCTCCTTAATGCAAATATGTTTTTTAAACATAAGGTAGACAAGGTTTACCATTTTGATCAAAATCCGCCTGCTGTAGTTGGTCGATATTCTGAATTTGGGGTAATGATATTGAATATTGTGCAAAATGCGTTAGAGGCCATGGCTAATACTGAGGAAAGACATCTTGAGATAGAGACATCTCACAACGAAAGGACGATTACTATAAAGATAAGCGATACTGGATGCGGGATCCCGGAAAAAGATCGAAAACATCTATTTAGTCCTTTTTTCACTACAAAAAAAGATTCTGATTATGAGGGAAAACTCGATGAAAACTTGGGATTGGGGCTATCCATCGTGGACCTACTTATAAGGGATTATGGTGGGGCAATTACATATGAAAGTGCTCCAGGGGCAACTACTTTTATATTGAGTATTCCTGCGGGAAAGAGAGTAAAAGATTAAGTGATTACCCATCAAATATGAAGAAGACACAAGAGTTTTTTGGTTTTATTTTTACTTGGTGTTGTAAATTTTGACATATCGGTCAGAAAAGTTGACAAATGGAAGATTATCTTGATAAGGCGCTGGAGCTGTTAGACAAGATCGCGCTGGATGTAATTATGCTTGAGGGCGATAATATAACCGGCTTCAGCGTTGTCTTAAATAGGTTTGATGAACTAACTCAATTGCTTGAGGACAACCAAAACGATTCTTTAGTAGAGCTTGGCAAGGCAACAAAGTCAATAGTTGAAAAAGTCCTGTTAGAGGAAATTCCAGCAGATGAGGGGCTAAAAGAGGTCGGCGATGGGGTTTCGCTTTTTCAAGAGATTTTGAGAGACGAACAACATGGCAAATCGTATTCTGCAAAAGTAACAAAATTTTTACAAGAGCATGATATGTATCCCGCATGCAATACGATGCCGGCGGGATCTACAACAGATACCGGTGATGATGAGACAGCAAGTTCTTCAGAGGATGAAGAGACAAAAGAGGACGATAACGGGCGCCACGATGTTGAAGAGGCTCCGGAGCCCATCCAAGACAAGGAACTTTTGGCCAGCTTTATTGCTGAAGCACAAGAGCACCTTGACTCAATAGAGGTAAATATCCTTGCCCTTGAACAGGACCCCGAAGATATAGAGGTCATAAATGCTATTTTTAGACCGTTTCATACAATAAAGGGGGTCGCTGGATTTCTTAATCTTAAGGAGATCAGTCGCCTATCCCACGAAATAGAAACCCTTCTTGATAACGCAAGAGATCAAAAATTAATAATCAATGAAGAGATTGTTGATATAGTACTGGAAACTGTTGATCTGATGAAAGCACTGATAAATCATCTAAAAGAGGATATTAAAACGGGTTTTATCACATCTGCCGGGCTTGATTTGGATACGTTGATCAGCAAAATAATATCTATAATCCCATCTGATCTTAAAGGCAAGGAGAAGCAAGCCGGCGATTACTCCTCATTACATGCGTCTGCAAAAGATGGGGCTGGTGTAGGCGATATACTAATAGAAAAGGGACGCTTAACAAGAAACGATTTTGAGGAAGTAATCAAGAAGCAAGAAGGGCCTGACGCAAGCAAAAAGATCGGCGAGATACTCATATCTGAAAAAAAGGCGACTTCCTCGGATGTCGCACATGCGTTAAGAGAACAAAAGAAGCGACGTGGCGGAAAAGTCGAGACCCAACCCACGTTTATCAAGGTCGATACAAAAAAACTGGACAATATGGTCGATATGGTCGGAGAGCTGGTGATCATGCAGTCGATGATCCAAGAAGATGCGACATTAGTGGCTTCTAAAAGCCAGAAACTTTCCAGAAACTTTGCCCAACTTAGACGCATCACATCTGAAGTGCAAAAAATTTCTATGTCAATGCGCATGATCCCGATCAAACAGACCTTTCACAAGATGATGCGCCTGGTTCGCGATCTTTCTAAGAAGGCTGGAAAGTTGGTCAGTCTTGAAATGTACGGTGAGGATACAGAGATAGATCGAAATATGGTCGATGAGATTTATGATCCTTTGGTACACATGATGCGCAACTCTGTTGACCATGGTATTGAGATGCCTGATGAGCGTGAAGCCGCGGGAAGGCCCAAGACGGCGACAGTGACGTTGAAGGCATATCACAAGGGTGGTAACATTGTAATCGAGGTTGCTGATGACGGGAGAGGGCTCGATAGAGAGAAGATACTCAAAAAAGCCATAGACAAGGATTTAGTGAGACCAGATGAAAAAATGTCTGATCAGGAAATCAATGCCTTGATTTTTCAACCGGGCTTCTCGACTGCCGGCCAGGTTACTGATGTGTCTGGGCGGGGTGTTGGAATGGACGTGGTGAAGCGCGCTATCGAGAGTCTGCGAGGCAAAATCGAGGTACGTTCAGAAAAGAACATCGGCACCACGGTCATAATGCGGCTTCCCCTTACATTAGCCATTATAGATGGGATGCTGGTTAGAGCAGGAGACAGAGAGTACATCATACCGACAATCTCCGTGATTGAATCTCTTCGGCCTGATCGGGAGTCATACAGTACCGTTGTTGGACGGGGTGAGATGATCAAAATTAGAGAGAATGTCCTTCCCCTTGTTCGTCTTCATAAACTTTTTGGATTTGAGCCAAGGCATCACAATCCATGGGAGGGTATAGTCGTTGTAATAGAGAATGAGGGTCGCCGAAAATGTATATTGGTAGATGGATTGATTGGCAAACACGAAATTGTAATAAAAAATCTTGGAGAAAAATTAAAAAATGTGAAGGGGCTGGCTGGAGGAGCCATACTCGCAGACGGTCGTGTGGGCCTTATCCTTGATGCGGCAGGTCTTTTTGAGATTAGTGAAAGTCGCTGAGAATTTCTTTCTTATAATTGTTTTACGGATGAGACCGAGCTTACAGTTCTGGGGATTTTTTAGCAGGTAACGGATAAGCCTTGAATAAAATAGTAATAGGAATTGCGGATATGAAGGTCAGCAATGATCCTGATGAGGTACTGATAACCTATTCATTAGGATCATGTATCGCTCTCGCTGTTTATGATCCTGTTGTAAAGGTTGGTGGAATGCTCCATTATATGTTGCCGGATTCCAATCTGGATAAACAGAAAGCAAAAGAGAAACCGTTCATGTTTGCCAATACGGGGATTCCTGTGCTGTTTAAATCTTGTTTTAAACTCGGAGCAAAAAAGAACCGTATGATTGTAAAGGTGGCAGGCGGCTCCCAGCTTATGGACCGATCGGAGTTTTTCAATATAGGTAAGAGAAATTACGCTGCCTTGAGAAAACTGTTCTGGCGAAATAATGTCATAATTGAAGGTGAAGACATTGGAGGAAACGTCAACAGAACAATGTCGTTAAATATTGAAACTGGTACGGTAACACTTAAGATTTCAGGAAGAGGAGAAGTTGTTCTGTGATAGACATGCAGAACATTCTGAAGAAAATTGATAAACTTCCGCCATTCCCGGAAGTCTATCGCAAGGCGATGCAGCTATTGCAAGATCCTGGGACATCAGTGGATGAGCTGGTTCAGGTGATTCAGTATGATCAAGCAATAACGGCCAATGTGCTGAGGATGTGTAATTCTGCTTACTATGGTTTGCAAAGAAAGATTCATAGCTTGCGTGATGGGCTTGTTGTACTTGGTAATAACCAATTGAAGGAAATTGTTTCGGGAAGCACACTGATTCAATTCTATGAAAGAAAAAGCCAAGGATACGATTTAGATAGGGGAGAGCTGTGGAAATCAGCTATTTCTTCTTCCTTGATTTCTCAGATTATTTGCAAGCTAATAAGGGTGCCGGAAAATCCAACGATTTTTACGGCAACGCTTTTACACGACATAGGGAAAGTGGTTTTAAATGATTTTGTTTGGGAAGAGAATAAAGAGATTGTCCAATTGGTACAAGAGGGAGGATATTCGTTCGAAGAAGCGGAACAGAATATCCTCGGCATGGACCATGCTGAGGTTGGGGCAATGATTGCGGAACAGTGGGGCTTTCCCGAGGATATTATACGTGCCATACGATTACATCATTCCCCTGAAAAGGTGCCTGAAGATGACGTTATTACCCCTATTGTATATCTTTCGGATATTGTAACTATTATGCTGGGCATAGGGGTGGGAAGCGATGGGCTTTCCTATAGGGGGAAAGAAGAAGTTATGAAACGTTTTGGGCTTAAAGAGAGGGATTTGGAAAGAGTTATGGTCGATTTCTATGAAGCCTATAATAATGTTCAGAGTATTTTAAGTATGGACGAATAAAACAGAAAACGTAACTACTCAGGTTCACAGTTCCTCTGAACCTAACAACCTGAGTAGTTACCTTAAAAGTCTTTTACATCTTCGTATAGGTCTGAAGTGGTGAGTCTATGGCTTATAATATTTTGATAGTGGACGATTCTTCCTCCATACGTTTGGCGGTTAAAAAGGTTATTGAAATATCCGGGTTTGACGTAGGAGAATATTTTGAGGCCGCCAATGGCAAGGATGCGCTGTCAGTACTTGAGGAAAACTGGGCAGATGTAATACTAACTGATATTCATATGCCGGTTATGGATGGTATCTCCTTTTTTAAAGAGGTATCAAAAGATCCTCTACTGTCGTCCATACCTGTTATTTTTGTTACAACTGAAGGAAGCGAAGAGGGAATCAAAGCAAGTTATAAGATGGGAGCAAAGGGATACATTAAAAAGCCGTTTAAACCTGAAGAGATCAGAAGGATCTTAGTAGAGGTGCTGGGGGAACCGGATGGGACAAGAGAAGATACTCCAAATCTTGAAGGAAGTGATTTTTAGCGTGTTTGATACAATGTTTTTCCTTTTTCCGGAAGCGGTTGAAAGTGAAAAGGATCTCCCCGCACTTCCAGATGATTATTTCAGGGCATTTCTTCATCTTAATGATAATAAATGGTTGCTGATTTTACGGGGATCTGAAAAGTTGGCCGATACCATGGCAAAGAATTTCCTCGGGCAGGAAGGGCCGGTCGATGAATCTGACGTGGCGGATGTATTTAGGGAGGCTGCTAATGTCATAGCGGGGAATTTCTTGCTGAAGTTGGGCGGTGAAGACCGTGTTTCTATTGGTGTTCCAGAAGTGGAAAAATGTAGAAGATTCCACAGAGAAGAGACTGTAAGAAAGTTTGATGGGGACCTTTTGTTTAATCTTGGTGGCGAATTTTGCGAGGTGTCCATAAAGGGCATAGATGTATGAGCGATATAAAGGTATTAATAGTAGATGATTCGGCTATTGTCCGAAAAGTTTTTTCTGAAGAGCTTTCAAAAGAGAAAGGGATAAACATAGTCGGGACTGCTCCTGATCCCTATGTCGCCAGGGACAAGATTGTCAAATTAAAGCCGGATGTTATTACCCTTGATGTCGAAATGCCCCGCATGGATGGCATTACTTTTTTAAAAAAGTTGATGAAATATTATCCACTTCCTGTTATTATAGTTAGTTCTTTGACACCCAAGGGTGGTAAGATGGCCCTGGACGCAATCGAATGCGGCGCTGTTGAGGTCCTTGCTAAGCCCGGATCATCATATTCTATTGGAGATATGAGTTGTCAGCTTGCTGACAAGATTAGGGCGGCAGCTCACGCAAGAATTCCAAGGGTGAAAGAAAACCGGGATTCAACCTCAGATGATAAACGTGTGGTTGTGGCAAGCAAGGCGCTGAAAAAAACGAGTAACAAGGTGATTGCAATTGGGGCATCTACGGGAGGCACACAGGCGTTAAAGAGGGTTTTGACAAAACTTCCTTACACCAGCCCCGGTGTGCTTGTTGTACAGCATATGCCCCCCCAGTTTACTACCGCGTTTGCGGAACGGCTTAACAGCTTATGCCAGATTAATGTAAAAGAGGCAGAAGATGGTGATACGATTGTGCCGGGAAAGGCATTGATAGCGCCTGGCAATTATCATATGCTATTAAGAAGAAGCGGCGCCCGATATTATGTGTTGATCAAAGATGGGCCTATGGTACGTCACCAGAGACCGTCTGTTGACGTCCTCTTCAATTCTGTCGCCGAATATGCAGGAGCAAACGTAGTAGGGGTGATTCTTACCGGAATGGGATCAGATGGCGCTGATGGAATGCTACAGATGAAAAAAGCCGGAGCAAAGACTATTGCCCAAGATGAAGCATCTTGCGTTGTATTTGGTATGCCCAGGGAGGCCATAAAATCGGGGGGTGTAGACAGGGTGGTCAACCTGGACCAGATCGCGCAAGAGATTGTAAACAGTGTATAGATAATCAAAGTGTATGAGTTGTCGTAACACTATTATCTTATTGTTTAATTAACGATAAACAAACGGAGAGTGTGAAAGAATGGATGTAAAGCTTATTAATCCGTTTATTTCGGCAACGGTTGAAGTGCTCGAAACCATGGCTTTTACCAAAGCAAATGTGGGCAAGCCTTATCTAAAGAAGGAAGAAATTGCAGCGGGAGACGTTTCAGGTGTTATCGGCTTGACCGGCGAAAGAAATGGTAGCGTGTCCGTTAGCTTTGCCGAAGAGTGTATTCTAAAGATTGTTTCAAATATGCTGGGTGAAGAATACAGTGTTGTCAATGATGATATTAAAGATGCAGTCGGTGAATTGACCAATATGATTTCAGGGCAAGCGCGAAAGACGTTAGATGGAATAGGGTATAAATTTGATGCAGCTATTCCTACGGTAGTCGTGGGTAAAGATCACGTTATATCACACATTTCGAGTGGGCCTATGATTGCTATACCGTTTGATACTCCGAATGGCTCTTTTACAATAGAAATTTGTTTTGATGAGGGATGAATAAGTTTTTTTAGCGTAAGAGGAGGATAGCTTTATGGATCTTGCGATGAAAATTTTGGTTGTGGATGATTTTGCCACTATGCGTCGAATTGTAAGAAATATCTTAAAGCAGCTTGGCTTTACAGACATTGTAGAGGCTGATGATGGCTCGACAGCTCTTGAAATTTTGGCAACTGACAAAATTGATCTGATCGTATCCGATTGGAATATGCCAAAGGTCACCGGCTTAGAGTTGTTGAAAAAGATCAGGGCCGACAGTAAATTAAAAGATATTCCCTTTCTGATGGTTACGGCAGAGGCGCAAAAGCAAAATATTGTAGAGGCAGTCCAGGCTGGTTGCAGCAATTATATTGTAAAACCTTTTACAGCAGATACTATTTCTGAAAAGCTAAAGAAGATATTTGGTGAATAAAGGCAAATGGACCCTCTAAAATTTTTGGCCGATCTTTTGCATCACTTAATGGTTAAGAAAAGCTTAGATGTTATAGAATAGCAAGTAACCAGCTTATATTTAAAGGCTAATAATTAGTGAGGGTGTAATTAGATATGGATATAAAAAAAATAACAGATTTCCTGAACCCGGCAAAAATTTCCCGTCCTAAACCAACAGAGGAAAAAAGTTCCTTTCAACAGGTTTTGAATAACGTCGTGGACGCCAAAGGAACCAGGTCGACCCAGGAATCTGCCCCGATTAGCAATGTGTCACCAGTTTCTCTATTACATGCCCCCAATTCACTATACAACGTGTTGCAACAGGCCGATACCGTCGTAGATCTTCTGGACAACTATTCTAAATCTCTTGCAAATCCCCAAAGAAGTTTGAAAAATATAGAAGGTGTAATTACACGCATGGAAAAAGAGGTGAACTCCCTGAAAGGGAGGACCAACAATATGGTCGAACATGACGAAAAGCTGTTAAGGCTTGTCAATGACATTGCTGTGACTGCTAATGTAGAAATATTTAAGTTTTATCGGGGAGATTATATTTGAGACATCTTCTATCTTAGCCCTCTCGTAGTTCCCAATTACCGAATCCCTTGATTCTCCAATTTTGATGATTTCGTAAATACTCAGTCCCTTGCTACAAGGACACAAAAATACCAGTGGCTGAATAGTTGCATTTTGTCTTGATTTGTATTTAACTATACTATAGTTAGATAAACAGATTGTCCTATCAAGTAAAAGGCTTCGATTCAAAATTTATGTTCCTCGAAAATCGATCTATACCCATTAACTTAGCAATAATTCTTACTATGATAAATGGTGCTTGAGATATGCAAAGGATTTTGGTCGTAGATGATGACCCTGAAATATTAGAAATTATAAGTGATGTGTTGCAAAACGCCGGTTATGAGATCGAAAGTGCAATTGATGGAAGGGTAGCTATCGAGGAATTAGAAAATAGTTTTTACGACCTGGTTATCACGGATCTTAATATGCCGGAGGTCGATGGAATGGAGGTGTTAAAGCATATTGCTGCGAAGTTTCCAGACACCCTTTGCATTATCTTAACCGGCTATGGCACTATTAAAGGCTCTGTAGAAGCTATTAAAATGGGGGCATTTGACTATGTGGCAAAGCCGGTCAAATCCGATGAAATTTTGATGGTTGTTAAAAAAGCGCTTCGTTATCAAGACCTTGAACGTGAAAACATACTCTTAAAAAATCAGTTAAGACAGAAATACCGATTTGAAAATTTTGTCGGCAAAAGCCCGGCGATTCAAAAAGTCTTTGAGCTTATAGAAAAGGTGGCAGATACCGACAGTACCATATTGATTACCGGTGCAAGCGGTACGGGAAAAGAATTAGTGGCCAGGGCGATTCACTATAATAGCCGTAGGAGAAAAAAGCCTATGGTCACGATCAATTGTGGCGCCATTCCGGAGGCACTATTGGAGAGCGAACTCTTCGGGCATGAAAAAGGGGCTTTTACTAGTGCACATAAGAGTCGTATCGGGCGTTTTGAGCTGGCAAACGGTGGGACCATATTCTTAGATGAAATAGGTGATATGAGTCCTAACTTGCAGGTCAAGTTGCTGCGTGTGCTTCAGGAACAAAAATTTGAACGTGTTGGAAGCACCAAGACGCTTTATGTTGATATTCGCATTATTGCAGCTACAAATACGGACTTAAAAGAAGCGATTAAAAAGGGAACTTTTCGTGAGGATCTTTATTATCGATTAAATGTTATTCCGATTCGAGTTCCACCCTTGAAACAAAGAAAATCAGACATCCCGCTTTTCTTAGATTTTTTCCTTGAAAAATTTAATAGAAGAAAAAATAAAAATGTAACCGGGTTCAGTCCAGAGGCGATCAGTACCATTCTGAGATATGATTGGCCTGGTAACGTAAGGGAGCTTGAAAATTTGGTGGAGCGTCTCGTGATCCTTTCCAGTGATGCGGTAATAGGTATAGATGATCTTCCCGGAAGTATTCGGGAGAGCGAGGAAAAAATTCATACGTTTGCGCTGACCATTCCGGATGAAGGGATTCCCTTTAGTACCGCAGTGGATGAATATGAGAGACAATTAATCCTTCAAGCCTTAAACAAGACGAATTGGGTCAAGAAAAAAGCAGCAGAATTGCTTAACATTAACCGTACCACACTGGTAGAAAAGATTAAGAAGAAGAATATTATTCGAGCGAGTCCAAACTAAGTCATATGGGATTGCGGATTTTGGATTTCGGATTGCGGACTTAGATGGGACATGTTGCTGAGTTGGCATTCTTGTATAAATGTCAAAATCATGACGATCTACATGCAGATAGATAGCCTTGCAAACATAGACAATACGCAACGCACGCCTCTCCACTATTCCTTCATTACATTGAACTTGCTAATAAATCCTCATTTTTGAATGACGTACAGCCTAAATCCGCAATCCGAAATCCGAAATCCCCAATTCTATATGCTTGGCACATTAATTGCTCCCCAATCGGTTTATGGTGTCTTCAACAGGGGAAAAGTGTCTTATTCTATTCCTTTTATCTTTGTCGATTTTTCTTTTATTGCTTCCTTGCCATGCATGGTCTGAAGGGATTTCAACGATTCAGCAGGTCAAGTTGAAATCCTCTCCAAATGCCTCTGTGATGGTTGTTAAGGTGAGCAGACGCCCCACCTATAAGGTGATCAGTATTGAAAAAAA
>DAOVGD010000170.1 GCA_030672555.1 Desulfobacterales bacterium | reverse complement strand
GTATTTCGAGTCCCGCCATCGGCGGGCGGGATGAGTCTGACGTAGAGATTGGACAAAAGAACATTGAAAAGGTTATGCGAACTCGGATTTAAGGAAGGCTGGTAAGATTACTGTTTCTTGGAAGAAAATGTATGGATACTGTCTAAGATTCCATTGATAAAAGCGCCTGATTCTTTGGTGCCGTATTTTTTCCCGAGATTCACCGCTTCATTGATGGAAACTTTGAAAGGGATGTCGTCACAATAGAGGAGTTCAAAGACCGCAATTCGCATAATATTACGATCGACACGCGACATCCGGCTGATTTTCCAGTTGCTTGAAAAGCGTTCTATAAATTTATCTATCTCGTTCTTATGCTGCAAGACCCCTTCCACTAAACGAGAAAAAAAAGGCCTCGCGTTATTGGGCACCTCAAAATTGTTGCAGAATAGCTCTACAACATCAATAGAATTGTTTTCGTTAAAATCTAATTGAAAAAGCGCTTGCAACGCAAATTCTCTTGATCGCTGTCGAGTTCCCACTCTTTATTCACTCAGTCTCTCTACCAGATTTGCCATCTCCATCGCTGCGACCGCGGCGCTCCAACCTTTATTGCCAGCCTTTGCCCCGGCTCGTTCTATGGCTTGCTCTAATGTGTCAGTAGTAATAACACCAAATGTAATCGGAACACCGGTTTCAAGGGATGCCTGCGCAATCCCTTTTGCTGCTTCAGAGCTCACAAATTCAAAATGAGGCGTCGCCCCTCTAATGACCGCTCCCAAGCAGATGATAGCATGATAGCGCCTCTTTTCAGCCATCTTTTTGGCAATCAGCGGAAGTTCGAATGCCCCCGGGACCTTGACAATGTCAATATCTTCATCCTTCCCTCCGCTCCTAACAAGAGCGTCAACAGCCCCTCCCACCAGGCGGTCACTAATAAAATCATTGAACCTGCTCACAACCAGGCAGAACTTTTTCCCTGCGGCTGAAATCTGTCCTTCGTAAGTATTTGACATTTTAGCATCTCCCCGGGTTATTTGTTCATTGGTCATCTGTCAGAAAATAGATGTTATCTGTCATTGATCATTGATCATTGGTCATCTGTCATTGATAAATGTTAAATGATAAATGATAAATGATAAATGCCAGATGTTCGTCTATCCTCTATTCTCTGTCCTCTATTCTCTATCCTCTGACATCTGTCTTCTGACATCTTTACTTAACACTCAAAATGTGTCCCATTTTTTTCTTTTTGCATTTCAGGTAATTCTTATTGTATTCATTATACGGGATCTCGATCGAAACCTGTTCCACAACACTGAGTCCATAACCTTCAAGCCCCACGATTTTCTTGGGATTATTGGTCATAAGTCGCATCTTGCGTATCCCGAGATCGACCAGAATCTGGGCGCCAATCCCATAGTTGCGCAAATCAGGTTTAAACCCTAAAGATTCGTTGGCCTGGACAGTATCCTCACCCTGGTCCTGCAAGGCGTAAGCCTTTATCTTGTTTACAAGGCCGATCCCCCGCCCCTCCTGACGCACGTAGAGAAGCACACCGGCGCCTTCTTCATCAATCATCTTCATAGCGGTCTGGAGCTGGCCCCCGCAATCACACCGCAGAGAGCCAAAAACATCGCCGGTAAGACATTCGGAATGGACCCTAACAAGAACAGGTGTTTCTGAATTTATTTCTCCCTTTATTAGGGCTATATGTAAAAAGTTGTCCACGTCATTCTCATAAACAATAAGTTTAAATTCTCCGGCGTACACCGTGGGAATCTTTGTAGACGCAACACGATGAACAAAGGATTCTTTCCGCATCCGGTATTCAATCAAATCAGCAATAGTGCAAATACCTATACCATGCTCTTCGGAGAATTTCTTCAAGTCCGGCATCCTCGCCATTGTCCCATCTTCTTTCATAATCTCACAGATTACACCTGATGGAGCCAATCCGGCAAGCCGGGCAAGGTCCACGGACCCTTCTGTCTGTCCGCTCCGGACTATTGTACCCCCACGACGAGCTCTGAGAGGGAATATATGCCCAGGTCTTGTCAGATCGGTTGGCTTGGCGTCTTCTGCAACCGCGGCAAGAACGGTAGTGGCCCGATCTGCAGCAGATATCCCGGTTGTGACCCCACGACGGGCCTCAATCGATACGGTAAAAGCTGTACAAAAAGGGGAAGTATTATCGTCCACCATCAAAGGAAGCCCTAAAGCATCAACTTTATCCGGTGTCAGAGACAAACAGATCAGGCCCCTACCATACTTGGCCATAAAATTTATCGCCTCTGGCGTGACCTTTTCAGCGGCCACGGTGAGGTCCCCTTCATTCTCCCTGTCCTCATCATCAACCAATATAACCATCCGGCCTTTCCGGATCTCTTTAATGGCCTCTTCAATTGTTATCTTAGGCATCCTATTTGATTACTCCCTTATGTAGTTTTTAAGAAAAAGCTTTTGTGGTAATGTCAAGGCCCAATTTCGAAATTCGAATATCGAAATCCGAAACAAATTCAAAATTCAAATATCAAATTTTCAAAACCTTGTGATACTCGCAGTAAAAATGCCGCTCACGCAAAGCAGTTAAACTGACCCCAATTGTGACCAAAGATATATAATATCCCAAATCATATTGTTTCGGATTTTGAATTTTGGTCATTCGTATTTGTTTCGGATTTCGTACTTCGGATTTCGGATTTGTTGAATCTATGTACCTTATCCGAAACCATCATCTGTCCATGAAAGTCTATATGAATCCCGTCCGTGTCAACATCCCCATATCAACGGATGAGTCCTTATCCTTCTTCTCTCCTCCATAGTGCTTGGTAAAACGTTCCACGTATTTTCCGATTATATCCGTTTCAATGTTTACCTGATCTCCAACCTTATTTTTCCCTATCGTGGTTATTTCAGCGGTATGGGGTATGATACTTACCTCAAAAGAAGCATTATCACATTGATTTACTGTCAGGCTGATCCCGTCAACAGCAACTGATCCTTTTTTTATAATATACTTGGCTAATTCTTCCGGCACGTTTATGCCAATAAGAACTGCATTGCCAACCGAACGTTTAGAAGCTATGACACCGATTCCGTCTACATGTCCTGAAACCAGGTGCCCATCTATACGGTCCGAAAGGCGGAGTGCTCGTTCCAGGTTTACAAAATCTCCGATTCCGGCATTGTTTAACGTTGTTTTTGAAAGCGTCTCAGGCGCCACATCTACTTCAAATGCATCCCCGTTCTTGGAGACCACAGTTAAACAGGCTCCATTTACGGCAATGCTGTCGCCTATACGCGTCTCTTCAAGAGAAAATCCCGCTTCAATACCAAGCCGCATCCCTTTGCGAGCACGCGTTATCTTCTTTATAGTCCCCTGTCCTTCTATGATTCCTGTGAACATATGCCCATCTGTCATTGGTCATCTGTCATTTGTCATTTGTCATTTGTCATCAAGAATGACAATTATACCTTTTAACAATGGTCAATGTTAAATGAAAAATGATAAATGATAAATGTACCCTTCTATCATCACATCATCTGCAAACCGGT
>DAOVGD010000114.1 GCA_030672555.1 Desulfobacterales bacterium | reverse complement strand
CCGGCTTTAGTCCCCAAGCATCCACTTTTGCCGTAAAATCATTATCAGCTTTTGCCACGACAGGAAGAAGCCGAATAATTTTTTGGAATTCCGGATCACATGCTACCTGGGCGAATAGTAATGCCCGTCTATCCACTCGGGTCCAGAGCATAGCCTTTCTCGGCTTCACATCTCCACTTGAGACTCCATGAGTGAAATTCACTTCCTGAATAAGATATTTATCCCAGGCCTCAGTTGATCTCGGCGCGCCGATCCAAAAAATCGCGCATAAGACGAAGGTTAATCCCAAAATGATCCTTGAAATCTTTAGTTGTGTGACGCTGCTTTCCATTGTGACCAAAATCATCCGTGAAAATGTTCTCATACAAATTCCTCCTTTCATCTTAATTTTCATAGGGCAATTTTTGCCTAACTTTTAATTGGGACCCGAGTGCGCACATTTTGGGGTGTTTTTTTATGGAAATTTTGCTTCGATCGAGGGGTAACAGGCAAACGGCTTAGTTAGCACAGGCCTGAGAAAAAGGTTACCCCAGAAAATCAGTAAAGAGGTCTTATGATTCTACAATGGATAAAGTAGCAAAATTTTGCTAAGTCGGCAGCATTTGATTGCTGCTGTTTTATGACTAGGAGAGGAAGATGTATACAGTAGTCGTCGTCACTCAAAATAATAATGATATATTGTAATGCTGTCAATAAGCAGTACCCTGATTCTTGTATCGGAATTTTTCTGATTCTCTTGGGAAAATCCTCCTAAAGGAAACGAATAAGGAGGAAACCGGTGGCCCTTCACAGACCGTGTCATGCATGTCATTAGAGGTATGTCCCACACGAAGATATTTCAAGCCCGACACCATATTTTGTGATTGTCGAAGTAGAACCTCATTTAAAGATATTGCCAGTATAAAGTCCTGCCAACATGGAAGATATACTTTGTATATCCTAAATTTGTCTGCTTTTCAATCACGACAATGTATGGCAGGAATTAATACTTTTCTACAAAAGCCTCACTCACCAGCAACCATTTTCTTGAAGACCCCGGCATTCCTGACCCCGTAATCGGCAAAGCAGTTATTGAAAAGAACGAAGGTATGCTGAGCCCTTTCTGCGACACTCCTTGCCCGTGCAACCCAGGGCCGGAGTTCTTTATCCGTACAAAGATACCGGTATCTTTCCACGGTCTGGACGCCTTTCTTGAACCATGCCCCGCGGTTTCGGCCATGTAGGCGGATGTAGGCGACATTCGATGTCAGCGCCTCCGGGCCGAGCCACCCGGGTACCCATGGTCCGTCCAAGACGACAAAGGTCATGCCATGTTCCCTCAGAAAATCGATTGCCCTGTCTTGGTTCGGCGATTCGATCCACGTGCGATGGCGAAATTCCACGGCCACGTTCATGTCCCTCGCCTTGTCGGCTACCAGAGTGAGCCAGTCAAATGACCTTTTGGAAGGGACAAACCAGGGAGGAAACTGAAAAAGGAGACAACCAAGCTTGCCCGCTTCGTACAGCGGCCTCAGTGTGGATACAAACATGTCAAAGGCGGCCTCGACGATCTCTATGGGAAACTCTCTGGCGTTGTCCTATTTCAAGAACTCAGGAGGCAGCTCGCCGGCCAATATGCGCGGGATGCTTTTGATGTGGGTCGGGTGGCCTCGGTCCCGATTATAGGTTTGATGCGATGATCAAGTGCGGCTTTATAGAATCGGATGGCACCGTAAAGGCCGTTCTTGTCAGTCAGGGCAATAGCCCTGGAGCCTGTATCTTTTGCCTGCACAACAAGATTTCTGGGCATAAAGGTTCCATAAAGGAAAGAAAATCCACTATGTGTGTGCAGATGTGAAAACATAAAGAAAGAGTTAAGAGTGAAAAATGAAAAATTAAGAATTATTTCTTCCTTCGTTGTTTTGATGTGATCAGGATGGAAGATAATATTTTGACTATTTGTTCTGTTTCATCGGATAGATCGCGCAATTGATGGGCAGAGATCAGCGCCGCTTCTTGGACGAGACGTATCCAATACGCATTCATAAGCTTCTTTGTGGGCTATGGACATTTTCGCGATGAAATCGGCTTTGCTTTGTGCTCCTTGAGCTTCATGCACATTAGCCCCTATGCTTGTCCCCGAACGTAACAATTGTTTCCCCAAGACCCGTCCCACACTATCCTTTTCCAACTCACGATAAAGTCTAATAATACGTAGAGAATATGTAATACTGCGTTCGACAATATCTGCTTTTACATTTTTCATTCTTCACCTCCAATTTTTCACTCATCACTTTTCACTCATCACTCTCCATTTTTCACTCATCACTCCCCTCACCGACACCTTCTTACCAGGCCGACCATTACGCCAAGAACTCTTAGAGATTCGGCTGACTGTTTTGTGAAAATCAGGGGGCTATACTTATCGTTGGCCGGTCGTAACTCTACCCGGTTATGGAAGTTATAGTAGTATTTAAGTGTCACCTCGTTTTCGACAAGGGCGGCCACAATATCACCGTTCTGGAGTTGTTCCCGGGGTCTGATAATGACGTAGTCCCCGTCCTGAACGTGTGCTCCGGTCATGGAATCGCCATCTACCTGTACTGAAAAGCATTCCCAGGGACCGAAGAAACCGCGGTCAAAATCGAGGCTTCCGACCGTGTTTTCAACAGCAAGGACAGGAGACCCTGCTGCAATCGTACCAATGATAGGGATCTGTTTCTTTGACAGGGGATGAGCCTTCAGTATGGTAATGCCCCGGCTTCTCCCCTTATGGAGCTTGATGTAACCTTTATCTTGTAAGGATTTGAGATGAAAATGGGCTGTATTCGGAGATTTCAGGTTGAAATGTGCGCATAA
>DAOVGD010000054.1 GCA_030672555.1 Desulfobacterales bacterium | reverse complement strand
GGACTAACCTCCTATTGGCGGGGCGGTATCTGCCATCATGACCGACGGTTTAATGTCCTTCATGTAACGTTTTACACCCTTGATGATCCCGCTGACGAGACGATCCTGGTACTTGGAGTTTGCCAGACGTCTACACTCTGTTTTGTGGCTTATGAATCCGAGTTCAACCAGAATAGAAGGCATCTTTGCACCCAACAACACATAAAAAGGGGCCTGTTTTACGCCAAGGTCTTTGATTTTGCTGTATTTCGGTTTCAAGTCCTTTATGAGTCCATTCTGTATACATGCAGCCAGGTGGCTTGATTCATTGATCTTCGAATATCGCATAAGATCATTTAAAATTATTTCCAGGTCACTTATGCTCTTGGCAGAGGTGGCGTTTTCACGCGCTGCCACCATAATGGCATCGTTGTCGGTAGCCAGATTTAAAAAATAGGTCTCTATGCCGTATGCGTATCGTTTTTTGCTTGCATTGGCATGTATCGATATAAAAAGGTCCGCGTTTTTAGTGTTGGCAATAGCTGTTCTTTCCTCAAGCGGTAAGAACTTATCAGAGGTTCTGGTATAGAAGACCTCGCAGCCCAACTCTTTTTTTATTCTTTTCCCCAACTTTTTTGCAACCTGCAGTGTTATGTCCTTTTCAAAGACTCCCTTGTAATAGCCTGGGGCGCCGCAATCTTTTCCCCCATGTCCTGGATCGATAACAATCCTTTTGACCCTGAGCGCCAACTGTTTAGCTAAGGACCTGGCTGGAAGCGGGGCTGTCTTTTGGGCGGTAATAGTTCCTTTGCCATTTACATCGACTACGATTCGAAACGGATTCTGTAAAGAGAATATCTTGAATGTATCAATTGTATTGATATCCAGGACAATGCGGACCGATGTAGGTGTATTCTGGGCTACACGGGCTTCTTTAAGAAGATCATCCCGGATCGGTACCACAGTGGAAAGCCTGTGGCCGATCTTAGTATGATTCAAATCGATATAAAGACGCTGTGGCTTGTGAATAGAGGGGTCTTTTCTAAGGAGGCGATAAGAATAAGATATCTCGTCTTCTGCGTCGATGACTACACGGGTATAGGTCGGATTTGACCAAAAACGCAATTGCTTTACATTGATAAGAGGTGTGTTCTGTTTTGGCTTCTTGTAGTTATTCTTTTTGTACTTTGACCTGGGAGGAGAAAACTTTGAGATAGCAACCTTTGCCTTTGCCCGGTGGTCACTTTTTGGATAGCGTGTTAATATACGTTTGTAATACTTTAGAGCGGTTTCTCTTTTATTTTGAACTGTTAATGCAATTTCCGCCAGGTCGAAAAGCGCGTCATCCGCCAGGACCGAGGTGGGGAAGAGCTTTATCATGCGGTTGTAATAATCTATCGATTTTTGGATGTCACTTGTTCTCCCGGAATATCTATAAAGTTCCCGGTACGCGCGTCCTGTCCTGAAAAGAGCGTTATCCGCCCAGCGTCCTTTCGGGCTTCTTTTATAAACTTTTTGGAACTTAGTTATGATATTGATCCAGGGCTGACGATATTTTTTCTGCTTCGGAGATTTGAGGAGTTTATTATAGGCATGTATTGCACTGAAATAGGCATCGTCGAGTTTTCTCGCGCTGGCAGATCCCGCAAAAGTGGAAATCAGAAAGAATGCGAGCGTGGCAGAACAAAGTAATGGGATAGTTTTCTTGCGGTTTGGATACATCTGATTTACAATATAATAGAGCGGTTAAAGGGCCCCTTTTGTTAGTCCTTTTAACAAACTAAAGATGCTGTGTCAAATCTTATCCCTTACCCCATGAAAACATACCATTCAAGGCGGTTACGGAGTTGCCAAAAGAGACACTTGTTGTTATGACAGAGGGCAGAGGGCGTTTATCATTTAACATTGATCATTTGGCATTTATCAATGACAGATGACAAATGAACATCTATTCTAAATCATATGACGTTATTGTAGTCGGAGCCGGCCATGCAGGTTGCGAAGCAGCTTTGGCTGCCGCCAGGCTCGGGTGCAAAACGCTGGTGATAACGATCAACGCGGATCACATAGGCGAAATGTCTTGTAATCCGGCGGTAGGCGGTCTTGCAAAGGGACATCTTGTTCGAGAGATCGATGCCCTTGGGGGGGAGATGGCCAAGAATATTGATGCCACCGGTATCCAGTTCCGGCGGCTCAATACAAAAAAAGGGCCTGCAGTGCAGTCTTCCAGGGCACAGGCCGACAAGGAACAGTACCGCCTCCGCATGAAGCAGATATTAGAAAATCAGGACAACCTTGATATCAAACAGGGTGTTGTTGATGAGCTGATTGTGGAGGACGGAGCCGTCAAAGGTGTTGTAACCAGTATTGGTGAGCATTATCCGGGCCGGACAGTAATTCTGACTACAGGTACCTTTTTGCAGGGGCTGATTCATATCGGTCTGAAGAATTTTTCCTCGGGCCGAATGGGGGACCCGCCATCTATTAAGCTTTCGGAGAATCTGAAAAAGTTAGGTTTTCGCATGGGACGGTTAAAAACAGGTACAACGCCTCGTCTTGACGGGAGAACTATTAATTTTTCCAAATTGACCCCACAATACGGGGATGAGCCTCCTATCCCGTTTTCATTTGACACCGAATCAATTTCTCAGAAACAGATACCATGCTACATCACTTACACGAACGAACAAACTCACGAGATCATCCGGAGCGGCCTTGATCGTTCCCCGCTTTTTGCCGGTGTGATCGAAGGGGTGGGGGCGCGATATTGTCCCTCTATTGAAGACAAGGTCGTGAGATTCCCTGAAAAGCCCCGGCACCAGATCTTTTTGGAACCTATGGGACTCAGCACCACTGAAATTTACCCTAATGGTGTGCCGACCAGCCTTCCTGTGGATATACAGTTGCAAATGCTTCGATCCATAGAAGGTCTGGAAAAGGTGGAGATTGTCCGGCCAGGGTACGCGATCGAATACGATTACGCGGATCCGACGCAGTTGACCCCGACCTTAGAGACTAAACTGATCCGAGGCCTCTTTTTTGCGGGTCAGATTAACGGCACTTCAGGTTATGAAGAAGCCGCAGCCCAGGGATTGATGGCAGGGATCAATGCAGTGCGATATATTACGGGGGACTCTCCGGTGGTCCTCGACCGGGCTCAGGCATACATCGGTGTGTTGATTGATGATCTGGTTACAAAGGGTACCATGGAGCCATACAGGATGTTTACATCGCGAGCGGAATACAGACTCCTTCTCAGGGAGGACAATGCGGATCTACGTTTACGGGAGTTAGGATACTCTTTGGGACTTGTTTCCGATCGTGCCTATCATCGGTATCAACACAAAAAGGAAGCGATCGAACAGCTTTTGAATTTCCTTTCTAACATCCAGCTTACGCCTACCCTGGCCATTAATGAGAAACTTCATGCGTTGGGGCTTCATCCTTTGAATCAGCCGATTTTGCTGGCAGACCTTTTAAAACGTCCGGGTGTTAACTTGTCTTGCCTGGAAGTTTTCGAACAGAGGATGGCCGAGGTTGAAAAATCTGTGGCAGAGCAAGTGGAAATACAGATCAAATACGACGGATACATAAAACGGCAGGCAGAGCAGGTGGAACGTTTCAAGAAACTGGAACATGCTATAATTCCGGAAGATTTCGACTATTCCAAAGCGCCGGGTCTTTCAAATGAGGTAAAGGAGAAGCTCGCTGCCATCCGTCCTACGTCCATAGGCCAGGCGTCCAGAATCTCAGGTATTACACCTGCTGCGATTTCTATCCTTCAAATATTTTTAAAAAAACATAACTATTCAGCCACGAATTGACACAAATGGACTCGAATAAAAAATTAGTGTAAATTCGTGTTCATTCGTGGCTGAATAGTTACAAAAACAGGCTTCTTGATCGAATCGGCAATAAATCTCTTGACGTAAATACAATGGGGTATATATAAAGTTAAGGTAACTACTTAGGTTCACAGTACCGTGAACCTAACAACCTGAGTAGTTACAAATTAAGTAACTTCAGGTCATGAGGCGTACAAAATGAAAAAGCTTGTTTTTCTACTATGTCTGTTTTTGGGGGGGGCGTCTGTCTGTATGGCATCTGATATCACCATTGAAGAGTGGCAGCTTTGTTATCAAATCGATGAGCGCGAATGTAGTTTTCCGGTCACAGATAGGCTTGTGGTGAACGATGAAATTAAAAAGATATACTTTTGGGTCAAGGTAAAAAGCCCTTGCGACGGCTTTATTCGGCATATTTATTCATTTTACGGCACGGAGACCAAGCCTCAATTCTCCCATTGGTCTGATGAAGAGAGAGAACTTCACATGGCCAAAAAGGTTCCTTCCATGATTGAGAAAATAGGCCTTGATGAGTCCGTGAACGCCGTGGTGAAATTGAAGATACGTAAAAGTGACGGGTTTAGAACCTGGTCCACAAAGAATATTGGAGAGCCTCTGCACTGTGGGAAATGGGCTGTGGATGTTGTTGATGAAAATGGAGAGAAGCTTATTCCAACTGTTGAGTTTGCTGTGGTGAGCAAGCGATAGGAAAAGTTTATATAACCTCAGATCGTGGTAAGAGATATGGATAGGACTCCAGACTTTGCCATTGTTGGGCTGATAACTAAGAAATTGGGGGACGTCCGCGATAAAGACGCGCCTATTGAGCGACGTCTACGGGGTTTGGTCTATGCCCTTAAACAGAGGCTTGCCCACGAATTTAGCGAAAGAAACACAGAATTGATCGATGAAAAGATATTTAAAACAGTCACGGATTTCACCACATCGGACGAGTTTAAGAGCAACTTTGGGCCGGTTTCCTTTGTTGAAGGAGACAATCAGAGGATGTACGATTTTCTGAATTCTCTTGTCGCAGCCAATCAGGAATATTCAGAAGAACAGCGTGAAGAGATAATGCAAAGGGCCCAGGCATTTTTAGATGGGGGGGAACTCGACGAAGCCCGGGATCTCTTTGACTCTATTTTGATTTCCAATCCGGACAACCAGGCCATTCGTTTGAACATCGGCGAACGATATCTAAACAAAGAGCTCTATGAAGACGCGGAGATGGTTTTTAGGGATGCGCAGATCCTTGATCCGAATTCTATTCACATTTTCAATCGGCTGGGGATAGCCTTCAGAAAAATGGGTCGATACGAAGATGCGCTGAATGAATACCTCAAAGCGATCAAGGTTGCGCCATCCGATCCCCATCTCCAATTCAATGCTGCTGTGGCTGCATGCTATATGAAAGACTTTGCCA
>DAOVGD010000121.1 GCA_030672555.1 Desulfobacterales bacterium | reverse complement strand
CCTACTGCAAAAGCGTGAGAAACGGCCCAAATTCCCGCAAGTTTTCGTCAAATAGGCCTGCTATTCTCCTCAAATTTGCGAAAATTTTGTCTCGTTCTCACTCTTTTTCGTTACGGACATAATTCTCGGACAGCCTCCTATCTGATGACTTCGTCAAAAGTCTTCACACCTCTAACTATCTTCTCTTGTCTTTTTTCCTTTCGAATTCCTATTTCGAGGACTACGCTTTTTCTTTAGGCCTCGAATATGCTTTACCTCTTTAATCTCGCTTAATGAAAATTCCGTCTCTGTCCCTTCATCGAATTGAACGGCAACGCGTCCCCGCCACAATTCTTGTCGAACCACCTTTCCCTTCCCTTTTTCTGTCTGAACTATTGTGCCACAATTCGGAAATTTATTTCTCAGTTCACAATATGTATCATATTCAAACGCCAAACAACACATGAGCCTGCCACAAGATCCTGAAATCTTGGTAGGATTTAAAGAGAGGGCTTGTATCTTTGCCATCTTGACCGATACAGGAAAAAATTGATCTATGAAGGAAGCACAACAGATCTCCCTGCCGCACCTTCCCAATCCTCCGCACATCTTGGCTTTATTTCGGACGCCAACCTGGCGCATCTCAATACGAACGCTGAACTCGTGAACCAGTTTTTTGACCAGCTCGCGAAAGTCGACTCGTCCGTCAGCCGTAAAATAAAAAATGATTTTACTTCTGTCAAAGAGGCATTCCACATCAACCAGGTTCATCACAATGCCAAGTTCTCTAATGTATTGCACGCACGATTTATAAGCTCTTTTCTCAACCTCCAGATTGTTCATGTGCTGCCCTATATCGTCTTCATCAGCCGGACGGAATATCTTCTTTAAGTCTTTCCTGGTCTTGTTTAAATCTATTTTTCTGGAGGGAGTATACACGGTTCCAAAACCGAGCCCACGTTCTGTCTCTACAATTACGTAATCACCACGATCAAGAACATAGGGGCCAGCATCAAAATCGTACGTTTTCCCCTCTTGCTTAAATTTTATCCCAACGACTTTTTTCATTACTCCCCACACATAATTACTGAAGTACCTTGCCACAAAGAGACCAAGGCACCAAGATTATAAAAATTGCTTGGAGTGACGGAATATACTCCCGAAAATTATTCAAGGCAAAACCAAGTTAACTATTTAAAATTCATATCATTATTCACTTTGTGTCTTTGTGCCTTAGTGGCTCAATAGTTGCCTCGACACAATCTAATCAGCATCACTTCCAAGATCAACCGGCGATTTCTGCCCTTTTGTGCATCCACCTGGGCTCCCTGTACAATTTTTATCTTTTTGAGCAGCGACGATACAGAATACCTTTCTGAAATCTCCTTTATTTTCTCCATGAGGTCCTTGTTCAGGATCTTTTCCGGACATAGTTTGCCAAAAAGGAGATCACGAATCCACACCTTCAACACTTCTAAATTATACAACAAATTATCCTTGTCCTGTGCTAAACTTTCTGCAAAACCAAAAAGAAAGTGCATCGTGTTCAATGAAAGTGTTTCAAACTGTTCAATTAACCGATTCCGCTCTTCCGCTACCTTTTTCAGGTCGGCTTGAAGTGCCATCCCCAAACTCCCATTAGCCCAAACTGCCGCAATATCCGCGATCTGACGATCACCCCTCCTCTTTGTCACAAGGTTTTCCGCGATCAATTCTGATGACAAAGGAGCAAATGCAATATGTTGACATCTCGAAACAATCGTAGGAAGAAGATCTGACACCTGATGAGCGGTCAATATCATAAAGGAACCCTTTGGCGGCTCTTCCAGAATCTTGAGGAATGTATTTGCCGCCTCAGGGTTCATGGCATGGGCATCAGTTATAATGGCGACACGCTTGTTCCCCTCAAACGGCTTAAGTGCAAATTCGTTGCGTAGTGTTCGAATCTGGTCGATCTTAATGAAAGAGCCCGAAGGCTCTACAAAAACTATGTCCGGATGATTCCCGGAATCGATCTTTTTGCAAGCAGGACAGATGCCGCACGCAACCGTCCCCTTTGCCGACTGACATTGCAAAAGTCTGGCAAGAGCAAGGGCTGTTGTGCGCTTCCCTGTCCCTGGAATCCCGGTAAAAAGTAAGGCATGAGGGACTCTATTCTTTTCATATGCCCGTGTCAGAAAACGAACCGCCCGATCCTGTCCTATGATACCTTCAAAACTCATCAAAAATTATCCACAAACCTTTACTTGTGTCCGTCCAGACGGATGGACACTAACTTGTCACGTTTTAGCAGAATACCGCTCATCTTGCAAGGAATCCGTCGTAGAATATTTTATGCAGTTCTCTCCCATGGATGAAACGTTGATATTCTTTCCATATACGGCTAAAAATCTTTATGTTATCATCACTCTTATCCAAAATAAATGATTGACGTTGCATAAACGTACTGTAAATATAGATCAAAACGGTATTTCACCTACATCTTTACCATGAAAAATCAACGACAAACCCACATAAAAATCACGGGTGCTCGCCAGAATAACCTCAAGGGGTTCAACCTTGAAATCCCTCTGAACCGGATTACCGCCATCACCGGGGTAAGTGGCTCGGGCAAGTCGAGCCTGGCCTTTGATACCCTTTATGCCGAAGGTCAGAGGCGTTATGTAGAGACCTTTTCACCATATGCCCGCCAATTCATGGATCGGATGGACAAACCCCATGTCGACAGAATCGAGGGGATCCCTCCCGCCATTGCCATCAAACAGGGGAATCCGGTGAAAAGTTCCCGTTCAACTGTAGGAACCATTACAGAACTCACTGATTTTACAAAACTTCTCTTTGCCAGAATAGGTAAACTTTACTGTAAAAAATGCTCCCGAAGGGTAGTGCGAGATTCCCCTGAAACTATCTGGAAGGCGCTTTTTCAAGAAAAACCCGGATGCAAAATGGTCGTGGCATTCCCCTGTCAATGGGAACGCCGTGACCTCGCATTGGTGAAAAAAGAACTCCTGAAACACGGTTTTTCGAGGATATTAAAGGATGATACCATAGTAGAAATAGAGAATTATCCTCTTGACCCGACCGAGGCGGCGGTGGTGGTAGACCGTCTTGTCTTTAAACCGGTTGACAAAACACGGGTGATCGATTCGATCGAACAGGGACTCCGATTCGGCCAGGGGCATATCCTTACACGTATCATCGGAGAAAAAACCTTACGGTTCAGCACACACCTCCACTGCCCTTATTGCGATCTTCACTATACCGATCCTGTCCCAAATATATTTTCTTTTAACAGTCCCCTGGGGGCCTGTGAAACCTGCCGCGGGTTCGGACGGATTATCGACATCGATCTTGATCTCATTATCCCGGACACTAATAAGTCGCTGGAAGAAGGAACAATTCGCCCCTGGGGAACTGATCGATATGAATTCTATGAACTTATCGATTTTTGCCAACGACAGGGGATACCCACAAATGTCCCTTTCAGGACATTGACCAGGGGCCAACAAAGGGCGATTATAGAAGGTACGAACGATTATTATGGCATCCGGGGTTTTTTTGACTGGCTTGAAACCAGGACCTATAAGTTGCATGTACGGGTCTTTCTCTCTCGTTACCGCGGCTATTTTACCTGCCCCGAATGCAACGGTACCCGGTTCAAGGCCGAATCCCTTCTTTACACGATCAAAGACTTAACTATCGCCCAGGTATATGCCCTTTCAATTGGTGCAACCCTTGATTTTTTTACTGATATCTCCGCTAACCTCCTCGACAAGGCCTCCCTTATGGTGGTCCGCGAGATTACCAGCCGCCTCAGATACCTGAATGAGGTCGGGCTCTCTTACCTTACCCTTGACCGACAATCCCGTACCCTTTCAGGCGGGGAGATCGAGAGGGTCAGCCTCACCAAGGCCCTTGGTTCCTCACTGGTAAACACCCTCTACATCCTTGATGAGCCGAGTATCGGTCTGCACCCCAGGGACAATCGTCGCCTGACAACTATATTAAAGGAATTGTCCAGGCAGAATACCGTAGTGGTAGTAGAGCACGATCCGGAAATCATAGCAGGTTCTGACCACCTCCTCGACCTCGGTCCAGGGGCAGGGGAACATGGGGGGGAGATCGTCTATTTCGGTCCCCTTTCCGGGATCGGCAAGGCACGAGGTTCCAGAACAGCGGCATACCTTACAGGCCGATCACGCATTCTGATCCCTGCAAAGCGCAAAAAAGCGGATGCAAGAAAATCTATACGCATAAAAGGTGCACGTGCCAACAATCTCAAAGATCTGGATGTAATGATCCCCCTCGGGCTCATGGTCGCCCTTACCGGTGTGTCAGGCTCTGGGAAGAGTACGCTCGTAGAAGATATATTGTACAGAGGGATTAAGCGCGAAAAGGGACATCCCGTGGCAAAACCAGGACCGTATACTTCAATAAAGGGACTTGATCGCATAGAAGATGTGATTCTCGTTGATCAGAGTCCCATAGGGCGAACACCGCGCTCTAACCCCATCAGCTATATGGGCGGCTTTGATCCGATCCGCAAGCTCTTAGCACAAACTCCCCTTGCCCGGAAACGAAACTATCGGCCTGGGACCTTCTCTTTCAACGTCTCTGGAGGTCGATGTGAGAGCTGCCAGGGGAACGGATTTGAAAGGGTGGAGATGCAATTTGTCTCTGATGTATATGTAACCTGTCCTGACTGCGGGGGGAAACGGTACAAGAAGGATGTCCTCAAGATTACCTATCACGGGAAAAACATCGCAGATATTCTGCACATGACCTTTTCAGAGGCGCAAGCATTTTTCAAAGGGTCACCGGAGATTTTGCGGTCATTTCAGGCCCTCCTTGACGTGGGGCTGGGATACCTTCGCCTCGGACAACCTATCAACACTCTTTCAGGTGGGGAGTCACAGAGGCTTAAGCTCGCAAAACATCTCGGCATCAGGTCATCCTATCACCATCTGTTCATATTTGACGAACCAACCACAGGGCTCCATTTCGAAGATATCCGCAAGCTCCTTAATGTCCTTAAACAACTCACCAATGCGGGACACTCCGTTATAGTCGTCGAGCATAACATGGATGTGGTTAAATGCTCAGACTATGTCATCGACCTGGGACCGGAAGGGGGAGATGCCGGGGGGGAGATCGTGACCGAAGGGACACCCGAAGATGTGGCCAAGAAATCCGATTCCCATACCGGCAGATTTCTGAAGACGTATTTACGAAAAGCCCCGCACATTAAACCAAAAGTTCAACCAACAAAGACTCCCCCGGTTTCCCCTGCGGACGAGACCATTACTATCACCGGTGCCCGGGAACACAACCTGAAAAATATCAGCGTCATTATCCCACGCAATCAAATGGTGGTCGTCACCGGAGTCAGCGGTTCCGGGAAATCGACGTTAGCCTTTGACATCCTTTTTGCAGAGGGTCAACGCCGCTATATTGAGAGTCTCTCTACTTATGTACGCCAGTATCTGAAAATAATGGAACGTCCTGATGTTGACCTGATAACAGGGATTCCCCCCACTGTTGCCATTGAGCAGCAGATGGGTCGTCTGCAGCGGCGTTCCACTGTTGCGACGGTGACGGAAATCTATCATTACCTCAGACTCCTGTTCAGCAAAACCGGAACGCAGTACTGTCGATGCGGCCGGCCACTACTGCCGCAAACCGAACCGGAGATGGTAGAACGGATCCTGCGGAGCTACAAGGGTCGAACCATACTCTTTCTTGCCCCCAAAATTGTGCGTCGCAAGGGGTTTCACAGGGACATCTTAGTTCAGGCAGTGAAGCGGGGCTATAAGGAAGCAAGAATCGACGGTGTATTGACACGACTCGAGGATATACCAGCACTCGACCGGTACAGGGAACACACCATTGAGATAGTCACGCGAAAACCCAACATTTCACCTAAAAATCAAAAGAAGATTGAAGATGCTCTCAGGCATGCCCTGGCCGAAGGGAAAGGGGTATTCTACATTCTTGACCCTGAAAAGAACAAGGAGGAGACATTCAGCACACAAGGATACTGCCTTCGGTGTGGCACCTCATGGCAAGGACTCGATCCAAGACTTTTCTCATTTAACAGTACTTACGGGGCGTGCCCTGCATGCGATGGTCTTGGCATCATTGCTGAAAATGGCGAGATCTGCCCACGATGCAAGGGGAAGAGGCTGAATGAACAGGCCCTATCTGTTCGGATAGGAGGCTACACTATTGCCGATGCGGTGTCCCTCAGCACAAAACAGGCGACAGTGGCGTTCTCCTCTTTCACGTTCTCAGAAAGATACAGAGAGATTTCTGAACTCCTTATACCAGAGATTCTCTCCCGGCTGACATTTTTGAACCGGGTGGGTCTGTCATATCTTACCTTGGACCGCAGCGGAGATACCCTGTCGGGGGGTGAAACACAACGAATTCGTCTTGCTGCCCAGCTTGGATCGAACTTGCGCGGGGTATGCTATATACTTGACGAACCAACCATCGGGCTTCACCCCCGTGACAACGATGTGCTGCTGGCCACCCTTGGGGAACTGAAGAATCGCGGTAATAGCGTGATCGTGGTAGAGCACGACGAGGCAACCATCCAAAAAGCTGACCACATTCTTGACCTCGGTCCCGGTGCAGGGGCACAGGGGGGGCGTCTGGTTGTTCAAGGCTCTCCAGCGGATATTCAAAAACATCCCTCCTCGCTCACAGGAAAAGCGCTCCTTAATAACGAACGACGTCGAATCACCTCGCGATTCCGCGGTCCCCAAAAAGGAAAATGGTTAACCGTGAGGGGAGCACGGATGCACAATCTCAAGAATATAGACGTGGCGATCCCACTTGGGACGCTCACGTGTATCACAGGTGTGTCCGGTTCTGGGAAAAGTACACTCTTAAAAGAAATTATCCTCAAGGTGGTCAGGTCCCTCCTCAATAGGAAGGACCTCCCAAAAGATACTTTCCGGGAGATCACCGGCTGGGAAGCACTTGACCGTGTTCTTGAAGTAGACCATTCACCTATCGGCAAGACACCCCGGTCCACCCCCGGTACCTATGTCGGCTTTCATAATGATATTCGTGACCTCTTTGCACGCCTCCCTGAATCTCGGGCACGAGGTTACCGGGCCGGTCGTTTCTCTTTTAATGTAAGAGGAGGACGATGTGAGCACTGCGCGGGACAGGGGAAAATAAAGGTCGAGATGAGTTTTCTACCGGATGTCTACACTAATTGCGAGGTTTGCGGGGGGCGGCGCTTTAATGAAGAGACGTTGGCAATCACTTACAAGGGAAAGACTATAGCCGTTGTCCTTGATTTGACCATAGACGAGGGGCTAAATCTTTTTGGCAAAGTGCCGCGAATCGCCCATCAATTAAAACTCCTTTCTGATCTGGGGCTTGGCTATCTTACCATTGGCCAGCCAAGCAATACGCTCTCCGGAGGAGAAGCACAGCGTATAAAACTCGCCTATGAATTGTGCAAAAAGACACGTGGCAGGACGCTCTATATCCTGGATGAGCCGACCACAGGGCTTCATATTGCCGATGTCGTCAACTTAATGCGTATACTTCATAGGCTTGTAGATTTGGGGAATACCGTGGCAATTATAGAGCATAATATGGACATCATCAAAGAGGCCGATTATATTGTCGATCTCGGTCCTGAAGGAGGAGAGGACGGAGGAACGATTGTAGCTACAGGTTCTCCTGCGGAAATACTCAACTATGAAAAGAAATCTCACACAGCTCGATTTCTGAGAAAATATTTGAGAATGTAAGAAGTTTTTCTTTGTGTAGTACAGATAATTTTGGTAAGATAAAAATAATAATTCACCGCAAAGACGCAAAGAGCGCAAAGAAAAACTTTATAAAAATGAAATAAATAGAATTGCCAACAGGCGTTAAAACTTTGCGCCCTTTGCGCCTTTGCGGTGACGTAAAAAATCCCTTGTCAACCAAAGGAGGAAATAATGCTCGATCTCATAAAAAAGACTCTTATGGCCGGTGTGGGAATGGCAGCAATGACCAAAGAAAAGATTGAAGAGCTGGCAAACGACATCGCAAAAAAAAGCAAGCTTTCCGAAAAGGAAGGAAAAAAATTGATAAACGATTTCTTAAAGAGATCACAAACCGCCAAAAAAGACCTTGAATCCCTTATAGAAAAAACCGCAAAGAAGGTAATGAAGAATCTGAACATCGCCATGAGAGAGGATATTGCCAAATTGACAAAGCGACTCAAGAAGCTGGAAGATGAGATACGACCTAAAAAGAAGTAAGATCCTTAATGTTCCTTAATAGGTATTCTTTGAAGGTCTTAAATTCGCTGCTGGTTAAGAGGCCATTTTGCTTCAGTTCGGAAAGCCTTTGTAATTCGTCTAAATAGCTTCTTCCACCTACGCCCGATTTTTGCATATAATGTGGAACCGGGGTATTGGGGGGATAAAAGGCGAGGCTGTCTTCGTCCTTATCATCTGCCTTAGGAGTGGTGCGGGGCGCTGTCTCCTGCTCCTTCTTAATTACCATCAATTGATGATAAACATCTTCAAGTTCTTTCAAGAGCTTTTCATTTTCCCGAATCAACCTTATCGTGTCAATGGCGTTGTTGACTACAATCTGCAGCTCCTGGAGTTTAAAAGGTTTTCTGATATAATCGTATGCCCCCTCTCTGATAGCCTCGATAGCTGTCTCCAGAGAAGCATATCCTGTTATAATGATAACAATAACATCAGGATTGATCGCTTTAGCATGGCGCAGCACTCCTATTCCGCCGATCTTCGGCATCATAAGGTCGGTAATAACCAGGTCAAAGGTCTGTTTATTCATTGTGTCCGTTGCTTCAGCGCCATTGCTGCACACTTCTACAACGGTATTTTCCTGGGTTATTTGATCCCTTAATACTTCTGCCACAGCCCTGTCGTCATCTACGATCAAGATCCTTATGGCATCACCATCTATTTCTTGCATACATCAGACCTTATGGTCATATAGGATTCCCATCATTTCGCCAATCTTTGCCGCAAGATCAAGAATCTGCTCCGGAGGAATTTCTCGCACCATCTCACCGGTATCACTATTAATCACTTTCACAAAAGTACGGCCGGTAGCTTCGTGGATTGAAAAGTGAAGATCGACATTATGAATCATCTTGAAATTTTCTCCAACCACATCCAGCATCACTTGAGTAATCTCTGCTGTCTCCTGCTTTTCCTTTACGATCGCTTCTTCTGTTTTCGCAGTTTCTTTCTGCGGTTCCGACTTCTCCGGCCGAGTATTAATATCTGGCCTGACTTGTGGAATTTTTGGACCACCGATATATTCTACCAACATATATATCACCCCCTTCGTTTATATTTACTGCTTTTTTTTCAAGTCTTTTGTTGGCGTCCATTTCGATCATCTCTTCATATCCAAAAATTTGGGTATATTCCCTCCTTTTTTACCATATCCTTTTATCGCTTTGCCTTTCTCTCAAAGTCTTTAGCAATAAACCTTTTTTTCGCTAATTTCAGGCTATCGATCGCTCCTTCGTAACACATAATCACCAACCGCTTAGGATCAGCAGTCATAACGCCTGTCGCGTTATACGCATTTACTCCGTTTCCGTACATGATTTGCATATCCTCCCTTGATTATGATCTTTTGCCTGAAATACAGACTTGCCCCATAACAATTACAGATTTCCAGGTACTGCCAGCCAGACGGAAAATTATACCTGTTACATTTGTTATCGGAAAAAAATGCCGTCAACTTGAGTGAAATGTTGTTAACAATCGGCTTAACACCTTGTCTAAAATTCTCACGCAAAGGCGCAAAGGCGCTAAGGTTTTCTTTTTTGTCCTTTGCGGTCTTTGCGGCTTTGCGTGAGTCTTCAACGTCCTGGAACTATGTTGCTCTCATATGTTCGCATCGACTTTGACGTTTCCCTGTATCTTCAAATTTATTAGTTGATTTTTTGATTAGTTTGAATTAAATATAATAGTTTTGGGATTAATATCTCAAAGAAAAAATAAGCTTTATTGATATCAGGAGGTTCTTTCATGAAAAAAGAGATTCACCCTAAATATTACCAAACACAGGTTACATGTGCCTGCGGCGCGGTTTTTGAGACAGGATCAACTCAAAAGGACATTCGAGTCGAAATCTGCTCTAAGTGCCATCCCTTTTTCACCGGACAGCAAAAGTTAGTAGACACTGCCGGCCGCATAGAACGTTTTAGAAGAAAATATGCCAAGTTTCAGGATAAGATGTATAAATCCTAATATATGCTGACACTTACAGAGGGTTCCAATAAAATCAACGTCGGAGGACAGGCGGTCATAGAAGGTGTGATGATGCGGGCGCCAAAATCTATGACCATAGCTGTCCGCAAACCTGATGGAAGTATTGTCGTCAAAGAAGATGAATGGCGTTCAATATCGGAGAAGCTCCCTTTCCTGAAGTGGCCTTTTTTTCGAGGCTCAGTAGCGATCTTTGAAGCACTTATAAACGGTATACAAGCGCTTACATTTTCTGCGAGTCAGGCCTTTGATGAAGAAGAAGATGCCCCCGGAGGGTGGTCTATTTTCTTTACTATTTTCTTGGCGCTTGGGCTGGCGCTTTTTTTGTTTGTAGCCCTCCCCCATCTCCTGAGCGGACTTGTTTCCCAATTATTTGGGAGACGATTGGGGGTTGAGGATATTTTGTTTCATATTATTGATGGAATCATCAAGATTATAATTTTTATAGGTTACATATGGTTGATCTCTCTATCCAAAGAGATCCGCCGCGTATTTGAATATCACGGAGCTGAACACAAATCTATTTATGCATATGAGGCTGGAGAGTCACTGACCGTTGAAAACGCGAAAAAGCATTCTACGCTTCATCCCCGATGCGGCACAGCCTTTATCTTGATCGTTCTTTTAATAAGTATTCTTTTTTTCGCGCTCCTCTTCCCTTTTGTGCCTATGTTTACTGCACTGCCAAAGATTGTAACGCAGGTGATACACATCAGTTTCAAGATCCTGTTGATGTTTCCAATAGCAGGCATAGCGTACGAATTTATAAAATACAGCGGCAAGAAGATGGAAAATCCTTTGGTGCGCATGCTCACGCTTCCAGGGCTCTGGATGCAAAAGCTGACTACGCGCGAGCCTTCAGACGATCAATTGGAAATTGCCCTGGCAGCGCTGAGCCGGGCGATTCAAGTCCATAATGAAGCCGTATAGTTTTTTAAAGGAAAAATTTTGGGGATAAAGTGAAAACTCAATTTCGAAATCCGAAGCTTAATTAAATTCGAAATTCGAAGTACGAAATCCGAAACAAATTCAAAATTCGAATATCAAATGTCAAAAACGCTGTTCAACCTCAGGCAGTACCGGATGCGTTGCGAATAAAGAGTACAATCTTCCAATTCATATTGTTTCGGATTTTTGAATTTTGGTCATTCGTATTTGTTTCGAATTTCGATATTCGGATTTCGGATTTATTTAGGCCATGTGCCATATTCAAAAATTAGATTTTTCTGAAAGTCTACAGGAGTAACCGATACGATATGTTTAACAAATTAGACGGGGTTGAAGAACGGTTTCAAGAGCTTGAAACCCTGTTGAGCGATCCCGAAATTATAAAAAATCAGGAAAGCTACAGAAAATATTCTAAAGAACACTTCGACCTTAGCAAGATAGTGGCAGCCTATAGGGAATTCAAAAGGACCCAAGAAGACCTTCAGGACAGCGAAGACCTTCTCAAAGATCCTGACCCGGAAATCAAGGAAATGGCTCGTGAGGAAATACATGCGCTGAACGATCGCCGAAAGCAATTGGAACACGAGTTAACGATACTACTATTACCCAAAGACCCCAACGACGAAAAAAACATCTTACTCGAAATTCGAGCGGGGACAGGGGGAGATGAGGCCGGCCTCTTCGCAGCAGATCTTTTCAGAATGTACAGCGCTTATGCGGAAAAGATGGGATGGAACGTAGAAATTATGAGCCAAAACATCACCGGGGTGGGCGGATTCAAAGAGATCATCGCCTTAATTGCAGGGAAAGATGTTTACAGTCGTCTGAAGTACGAAAGCGGAGTACACAGGGTCCAGCGGGTGCCGGTTACCGAGTCTCAGGGACGGATACATACCTCTGCCATTACAGTCGCTATTCTCCCGGAAGCCGAAGAGGTCGATATCCAGATAGATCCCAATGAGATCAAGGTAGATGTTTATCGGGCGTCCGGCCCCGGAGGTCAGAGCGTAAACACCACTGACTCGGCGGTAAGGATCACGCATATCCCTACCGGCCTGGTGGTTACGTGCCAGGATGAAAAATCACAGCATAAAAACAAGGCAAAAGCATTAAAGGTCCTGCGGGCACGTCTGTTGGATAAAATGCAGCAAGAACAGGATGCCAAGATATCAGAAACTCGGAAGACGCAGGTCGGAACCGGTGATCGAAGCGAACGGATACGGACCTACAACTTTCCCCAGGGCCGCATCACTGATCACCGTATAGGTCTGACCCTGTACAAGCTGGAAAGTATTCTGCAGGGTGATCTTACAGAACTCTTCGACAGCCTTATAACCCATTATCAGGCAGAATCCATCCGTGATAAGTAAAGAATCCACGCCCAGAGGACGTGGCTTTGCTTGATGCCCCCTGGAAGAGGGCCAAGGCAAAGCCGACTGACCGCTACATGGAAAATACTCATGGGGGATGAGACATGGACCATTATTAAGACCCTTCGGTGGACCACTACCTATTTTCAATCCCATGGAATAGACCAGCCTCGAACTGATGCAGAAGTACTGTTAGCCCATGCGCTCAACTTAAAACGTATAGAGCTTTACACACACCATGACAAACCGCTTGGCGATCAGGAACTTAAGACCTTTAAGTCCCTGATACAACGACGTATTCTCCGTGAACCGGTTGCCTATATTATAGGAAAGAAAGAATTTTGGTCGCTTGATTTAATGGTCAATCCAGACGTGTTGATTCCAAGGCCTGAAACGGAATGTCTGGTCGAAGCCACGCTGGAGTTTATACCGAAAGGAGCAGATCGTGATATTCTGGACCTGGGAACCGGCTCGGGGGCCATTATTCTTGCTTTGGCCCATGAACGTCCTGGGCATCGCTTCTATGCGGTCGACCGTTCCGAAGCTGCCCTCACAGTGGCCCGAAAAAATGCGCAGCGTCATGGCCTGGAAAAAGCGATTACCTTTTTGCAGGGGGATTGGTTTGAAGGGGTGCAAAATCTACAGAAACGATTTGACATCATAGTCTCCAACCCTCCATATATTCCCACTCATCAGATCGAAGGGCTCTCTCCGGAAATCGCCCAATACGAACCTCGATATGCGCTCGATGGAGGCAAGGATGGTCTGGATGCTGTTCGGTTCATTATCCGGACAGCCCCGGACTACTTAGTTCCTAAGGGAAAGGTTTTTCTCGAAATCGGCTATGATCAACGCTCAGCAATAGCCGCTCTAACAAAAAAA
>DAOVGD010000037.1 GCA_030672555.1 Desulfobacterales bacterium | reverse complement strand
GGCCAAAACGATCTTTCGGGCAGCCCTTTCTGCTGTAGACCCTTACAAGGCTGTTCTCAACCATTTTTCCCTTAAAGGAAGTATCCTTACACTCAGAGGCATACGGAAATACGACGTGCATAAGTTCAAAAGGATCTTTATCGTGGGGGCCGGGAAGGCAGCAGTGCCGATGGCTCGTGCCTGTGAAGAGATTCTGAAGAAAAGAATTAACCGAGGTATTGTCATCACCAAGTATGGTCATTCCGGGAAACTCAGATACATAAAGGCCGTTGAGGCCGGACATCCCGTACCCGATGAAGCTGGACTCGACGGATCAAAAGCAATTGTTGGACTTCTAAAAGAGTGCCGGGGTGACGACCTCGTCGTATGTCTCACCTCAGGAGGATGTTCGGCGCTTTTACCGCTCCCCATTTCGCCTATCACATTGTCCGAAAAACAAGAGCTAACCGGTCTTTTACTCAGGTCCGGGGCCACTATCCATGAGATTAATGGTGTACGTAAACATATCTCCATGACAAAGGGCGGGAACCTGGCAAAATTTGCATATCCTGCAACAGTGATCAATCTGATCCTTTCAGATGTTATCGGAGACAACCTGGACATTATAGGGTCAGGGCCTTTTGTCGCTGATTCCTCCTCCTTCCAGGATGCATGGGATGTCCTGGAAAAATATGACCTTAATGATAAGGCCCCCCAAAGTATTATCAAACACCTGCAATCAGGTCTTAAGAAAAAGATGGAAGAGACCCCTAAGCCTGGGAATTCTTACTTCCGCAAAGTGGACAATCTTGTTATTGGAAGCAATCTGATAGCCCTGAAAGCGGCTGAGGCTGAGGCAAAGAAGATGGGATTTACGTCCCTCGTCTTGTCATCACGTTTGCAAGGCGAAGCTCAGGATCTTGCCAAATTTTACGCTGCAATAGCACAAGAAATTGCCGAATCGCATTATCCACATTCTCCGCCTGTCTGCATACTTGGCGGGGGTGAACCTACAGTGACCGTTAGGGGAAAAGGATTGGGCGGAAGAAATACAGAACTCGCTCTGGCCTGTTCTATTGCGATACAGGGACTAAGCAAGACCGTTTTTCTTTCCGCCGGCACAGATGGCACAGACGGCCCCACAGATGCCGCGGGCGCGACAGTGAACGGTCTGACCTACCGAAATGCCGTGAAAAAAGGGGTAAGACCGGAAGACTTTCTGAAATATAACGATTCATACACCTTCTTCAAAAAGACAGGCGAACTCCTCATAACAGGCCCTACAAGGACAAATGTCATGGATGTTCACATACTCCTTGTGGAGTAAGAATTGAGGAATCTAATCCTCTCGGCAAGTCGTGTATACCGTTTCCGCACCTTATCATTCTTGACCGCAATGCCTAATGCCTTTTTTGTGCCGATCAGGACAACGAGCTTTTTAGCCCTGGTAACCGCTGTATAGAGTAAATTTCTCTGCAGGAGCACATAATGTTGTGTCATAACCGGGATGATAACAGCGGGATATTCGCTTCCCTGCGACTTGTGCACGGAGACAGCATAGGCGAGCGCCAGTTCATCAAGTTCTCGGAAATCATAGGGTATGGCGCGACCGTCAAAGTTTACCATTGCTTCCTGCTTCTCCAGGTCTATGGCAGCGATCTTTCCAATATCCCCATTGAAGACTTCTTTGTCATAGTTGTTTCGAATTTGCATTACCTTATCGTTTAGTTTGAACGTCCTTCCTCCCCTGGTGACCTCTATACGGCTGTTGTTGAGTTCCCTTTGAAGTTCAGCGTTGAGGTTCGTCGCGCCTATAATCCCTTTATACATCGGTGTAAGGACCTGGATGTCCGATATGGGGTCTAATCCGAAACGATATGGTATCCGTGTTTTCACAAGTTCAAGGATACGAGCTACGACGTTTGCCGGGTCTTCTTCTTTGATAAAGTAGAAATCAGTAAGAATCTGTTTTGATACCTGTGGTATTGCGGGCATCTGACCTTCATTTATGCGATGGGCGTTGATCACAATATGACTTGCTTTTGCCTGCCTGAAAATCTCGTTGAGTTCAACGACCTTAAATGCGTCTGAGACAATAAGGTCTTTCAAGACATTCCCCGGACCGACAGACGGGAGTTGGTTTGTATCTCCGACCAGAATAAGGGTAGTAAAAAGAGGAATCGCTTTTAGTAGATGATACATGAGAACTGTGTCGATCATGGAAGCTTCATCAACGATGACTACAGCGGTCTCCAGAGGGTCATTCTCGTTTTTCTTGAAGGATCCGTACTGAGGTTGGAATTCCAACAGTCGATGTATTGTCTTTGCCTCATGATCAGTGGTTTCAGCAAGGCGTCTGGCTGCTCTTCCGGTTGGGGCGGCAAGCATCACCTTTTTGCCGATTCTCTCATATATATTGATAATCGATTTGACTATGGTTGTCTTGCCTGTCCCCGGCCCCCCGGTTACGATCATCACTTTTTCCTTTATAGCCGCTTTTACTGCTTCTCTCTGCTTTTCCGCAAGGGTAATGTGCAATTGTTGATGCACCCATTCTATGGCGTTATCCATGTCTATGAGTCTGAGCTGCTTCGGTGCCCCAGTAAGGGCTGTCATACGACGGGCGATACCGGTCTCGCACACGTGGAAGGTAGTGAGATACACGGCCTTATTGTTTTCGCGAAAACCTTCCGGGTCAGTATTAAGATCTTCGATCACTATTTTCTGTTCGGATGCGAGGGTGGCAAGTGCCTTGATTACCATATCCCGTTCAATATTGAGTATGTCTCTGCATTTGTCGACCAGCGACTCATAGGGATAATAGACATGCCCTTCGTTAGAGAGTTCGTTTAAGGAATATAGAACCCCGGCCTCGGCACGCAGGGGTGAGTCTTTGGGAACTCCTATTTCCCCCGCTATACGGTCAGCCGTGAGGAATCCGATACCAAATATGTCTGTGGCGAGACGATATGGGTTGTTTGTAACGATATTGATGGATTCCTTGCCATATTGTTTGTAGATCTTTGTAGCATATGTAGTGCTCACTCCGTAATCCTGGAGGAAGATCATTACTTGGCTGATCTCTTTCTGGTCAGCCCATGCCATTCGGATCATCTCTATTCGGGCCGGGCCGATTCCGGGCACTTCACTGAGGCTTTCAATATCGGTTTCAATGATGTCCAAAGCCTTGACTCCGAACTTTTTCACTATACGTTTGGCCATGACAGGGCCTATCCCCTTGATGAGCCCGGAACCAAGGTATTTCTCAATGCCGCGTGCGGTAGCCGGTGTGACCGTCTCATATTTGATTACCTTGAATTGCTCTCCGAATTTTGGATGGTGTGTCCATTCACCAAGGAGTTTTAACTCCTCGCCGGGATTCAACGCAGGGAAGGTGCCAAGTACTGTCACCGGGTCGCGCCTTCCAGGTAATCGGAGCTTGGCAATAGTGTAGTTGTTCTCATCGTTAACGTAGGTAATCCGTTCAATCTGACCTTGAATCTGTACAGTTGCCATGGGCACTATCTCAGCGTGAGACCTTTCAGAAAAATGTAAGTTTTTGGCTGAGAATATTATATGCTTTTTAGTAGTTATTCAACAGGTAATATCATCAGGACTTGTCTTGACCGGTTGTATAAAATATGTAACTATAAAAAAGTTTTGTAAAAAGACCGTGAAGGCGGATATTGAAAGAGGTTAAGCTATATACTGTAGTGCTCCGCAATACGCATAGCGGAGCTCAATATGGCAGCCCTAAAGGGCTGCGCTACACTTGTCACGAGGTCTATTTTTAAGGGGGATATACTATGTCCAATTTCTCGCAAAAAAGTACAAAGATAACAAGTTTTTATCAATTATTAGACGAAATTGATCTCCTCGATAAGTTGATAAAATATTCCCGTTGGAAAAAGCCTGTTCTTATCATACCTGCACTTGCATCAGAGTTTATTCTCCCTGAACGCCAGTCTGTTTTTGAGAACATACTCCGAGAATTGAAAGGTGCACGATATCTCGCTAATATTATTCTGGGACTTGATCGGGCTGAGGAAGGCGACGTGCAAAAGCTTCATCAGATTATTGCTGATATCGGGTTGGATAATGTACTTATACAATGGAACGACGGGCCTCATTTTTCACGCTTGTATGAATTGCTGGAAGGAGCCAGTATAGATTTAAGCCAACGCGGGAAAGGGAGAAATCTTTTTATGTCCTTTGGGGTTGCTATTGCTCTGGGAGCTACCTCTGTTGGCCTTTTGGATGCCGATATAAAGACCTTTCGCAGAACCCAGTTGGATCAACTTTTCTTCCCGGTGCAAGTCTTTGATTACGAGTTTTCCAAGGCATATTATGTCCGCAGTGATGGACGGCGGTTCTTTGGACGTGTAAAGAGGCTTTTAGTCGATCCACTTCTCATATCCTTAAAACGGAAGTTCACCGATACCGGTGAAGAAAAGATGCTGCGGCTCGTCGATTTTTTACTTCTTTTTAACTACCAGCTTTCAGGAGAAGTGGTCATTGATATAGAGCTTTTGAAGCGAATGAGATATACGCTCAACTGGGGTGTTGAAGTTCTCTCCCTCATAGAGGTTTACCGCAAAGCGAGCCAGATAGCACAGGTGCAATTTACGAGAGGATATTTCGATCATAAGCACCAGAAGGTTTCAGCGTCCGACGCTGAAAAGGGTCTTCACAAGATGTCGATCGACATCGTGGCCACTTTGTTAAAGGCCCTGATCGTTGATGAAGGCTTGGAGGTCTCCACCCATTTTTTTCGGGACCTGGCTATAACTTATCAATCAGTGGCTGAGGATCTAATCAAGAAATATGCTGAGAACGCCAAATTCAACGGATTGATCTATGATAGGGACGAGGAAGAACGATTTGTTGACGAGGTAATTACTGATGCCATATACGATGTGGGGGAATTATTGGATGCCCCTCAAAATATATCGGATATGTTTTTGAGATACACTACTATGAACCCTGAATTTGAAAGATTCAACAAATTAGGCCTGCAAAATGCTGTCCTGGAGGTGGAAAAGAGGACAAAACATGAATATCGGATCACACGGGACCTACCTTCATGGACAAGAATAGAGGAAAAAATCCCGGGAATTATAGATCAAATCATCGACGTTATTGAAGAGGTAAAAAAAGGCTGAGTCATCAACTATTGATATGAAGATAGCGCTAATACAAAAAAAGTTTTCTTCTCATAAGGGGGGAGCGGAACAATATGCGGTAAACCTTGCTGGGGCGCTCATGCGTCAGGGGCATGAAGTCACTGTTTTTGCAAATCAATGGAATGGGGCCATAGCCCATGGGCCAAAATTTCAATACGTGCCTATAATAAAGGGACCTTCCTTTTTGCAGACCATCTCTTTTGTGAGGAACACCCAAAAAGCCCTTTCAAAAGGGAATTATGATATTGTGCACAGCTTAGCCCGTGTCTTCCCGCAAGATGTGTACAGAATGAGTGACGGAATATATCGCTATTGGCTCATGGTGAAAGAGGAGAATCGGCTCAAGCGATTAATGAATTTTTTCAGCCTTAGGCACTTGGCTATTCTTTGGGTAGAAAAACAGATTTTTGCTAAGGGAAACTATCACAGAATTATCGCAAATTCTCAATTGTGCAAAGGCCACGCGGTTCAATACTATCATGTTGATCCGGCACAAGTTACGGCAATCCATAATGGCGTCGATTTCGATCGGTTTAATCCACGCGTTCGTTTCGTTCATAGAGAGAAACTACGCAAGTCGTACAACATTGCCAAAAGAGATGTAGTCATTCTTTTTGTGGCTATGAATTTTCGCAGAAAGGGCCTCATCCCTCTCCTAAAAGCTATAGGCAATTTACCCGACTCCTATAGGGTGAAACTTTTAGTTGTTGGTAAGGGAAAAACAGAGCACTTTACAAAAATCGCCTTAAAGTTAGGCATTGCCAGAGACGTTATCTTTGCGGGGCCGGCCTCAAAAACAGAAGAATATTACGGGGCGGCTGATTTTTTTGTGCTGCCGACTTATTACGACCCATTCGCCAATGTCTGTCTCGAGGCGCTTGCCTGCGGTTTGCCTGTTGTCACTACAAGAGCAAACGGCGCGTCGGAACTGATTGAACATGGTAAAAACGGCTTTGTTGTTAATAAGCCGGATGACATTAAAGAACTTTCAGAGGCGATCATAAAACTCATTAACCCCAAACTCCGCAATAGCATGGCAGAAAACGCTTTCGAAAGTGTAAAACACTTAACAATAGAAAAGCATGTAAGAAAAGTCTGCCGTGTATATGACGAAATTTTAAGAGAAAAACGTGCCAAGCAGGATTGAAATTACACCCGTAAACAACATCGTGGTCAACAAGGCGTATAAAGAGGTATTGGTTGAAAATCGACTCGATACTTTCAAGTCCTTCATGCAATATGCCAATGTAGAAATCGCCAAACAAGTCATTAAGGAACGTAGTACGGCAAGGTTGATCTTGGATGATGGCCGTACTCAGTCTATTTTTTTTCTTAAGCGGCATATCTCGCCTTCTGTAAGGGAATATCTTAAGCTTCTTACCAGATTTTCCTGGCCTAAGTCCGCTTTAAATGAGTGGCGGGCCATTCTTCGCTTCCATCAGGTAGGACTCCCGACTATGGTCCCTGTGGCGGCAGGAGAAAAAAGAAACAGCCTGGGGCTAATCAAACAGTCCTTCCTTTTGACCAAGGAAATAAAGGATGCACAACGCCTTGACCATTATCTTGCACAGTGGCTCCAAAAACCCCTGTCAAAAGAACAGATGCAGAGAAAAAGGCGTCTGATACAGGAATTGGCTCGGCTGACTCGAAAAATGCATACCATGGGGCTTAATCACAGGGATTATTAC
>DAOVGD010000089.1 GCA_030672555.1 Desulfobacterales bacterium | reverse complement strand
TCTGCAGCATCCCCAAGCTTTCCAGACTCAAATCGTTTATAAAAATCTTCCGTAGACATCTTATATTTATCCTCAAAACGAGTTAATTCAAGATGTATTTGATTTATACTGCTTCGATACTTGGCAATTTGGAAGTATATTAATTTAGACAAGCTGGTATCAAGTTCCCTGCCCGCTCCTAATGATAAAAGAATATCAATCTTTTGCTTTGATTTACCCAACAACTCTTGATTTGTTTCTCTCATTGTCTGTTTCACCTTTAAATCATATTGTTATTAAATTTCATTTAATAGAGCCTCTTACAGAAACACATGAAACCACATTGCGTATACTATATATTGGATATGGGCGTGGGCTGTGGCACATTATGTAGCACTGCACTGTCGATCGGCGTTGTTTCTGCAAAAGGCTCTATTAAGAGTTTGATTCTTGCCACTCGATAAGTTCCTTAAGAAATTCGCGCCCATTTTTTAGTTTACCCTCCAGAGTGAATAATTCTTCTTCTCGCAGCTTTCGGACATACTCAGCGCTATTTTCAACGCTCGTGTAGTTGAATTCTCTCTCCTTCCGATAAAGGAACTCCATAAAATCCAAAACTTCCCCTAGCTTTTCTTCGGGAAGCATTTTCGCTATATTTTGTATCTTCGCTTGGTAATCACTTTTTAGTTGCATAATCCGTCATCCTTTCCTGAGTCTGAATATTTTTGATGTTTTCTAATAGCACTTCATGGCCTGACATGCAAGAAAAACGGGAATGGGTTTGCAGCCTCCTATCTTCCGCGGCTCCCCCCCCCTCACGAAGCCAGAGTTCCAGTATCATATATACCCATAAACTGTCCCCGTAGTAAGATGTGCTATCCGCCTGAAATGCTGATTTCATCTCATTGATAAATTCCGGACGAATATACTGGGTGATCCGGGGAACTCCGCTGAAGAGAGTGTCATTCAGCAGTTCTGAAAGGCCTGGATCCTTTTTGAACCAGGGCGCAACGGGGAGTCCCATGCCGTGTTTTGTCTTTTTGATGATTTCATGCGGCAAAAATCCCTCCATGGCTTGTTTGAATATATAGCGATTTTTCCCCGGTTTGACCTTGAGTGTTGGAGGGATGGTGGCCGTGAAATCCACCAGATCCCGATCCAGAAGGGGATAACGAACTTTCACGCCTGCAGCTTCGACCATCTGTGTGACCTTGCGAAGATCGTTATCCGTAATAGTAAACTTCATGTCAATATAAAGAAGCCTGTCCGTATCGTGTGCAGGGGCGGCCCGATCGTAGTGTGACCTGGCAAGATCAATAAAACAGTTGGTGTCAAGTTGAGATAAATATTCGGGTTGAAAGATCTCCGCCGGGTCTGTTTCGGCTAACAGATTGTATGAAAAAAAACGCTCGGGATTGCGCATGTTGGCCCGGCGAATGTAACGGCCTGTCTTGTACAGCGGTCCCACTGACGGAAGCTTTTCCAAAAGAGGTTCCAATAGCAACGTGCGCAAAGCTCGGGGCAGCAAGAAGTACCTTTCAAACACCAGATTGGTTACATAACGCTCGTTTCCACCGAAAATTTCATCTCCCCCATCCCCTCCAAGCAGCACTTCGACTCCGGATTCACGGGCCATGCGGGCACAGTAGTAAGCCGGAACTACCGAGGCGTTTGCAAAGGGTTCATCGTAGATGCGGGGCAGGGCATCAATTAGGTTCAGAACATCCAGAGGCGTCACATAGTAGTCGTTCTGTTCTGTGCCAAAATGACGGGCAGCAATGTGGGCGTAGTCGAGTTCATTGTATTTTGCTTCATTGAAGCCGATTGAGAATGTTTTGGCGGGCCTGCCGCTAACCTTTGTGTAATACCCTGCCACAGAACTGGAATCGGTCCCCCCGGAGAGAAAACAACCGGTCTTTTCCGGTGTTGACATCGGCGCATAGACCGCGACAGCCTTTTCCACCTCTTGCGGAATGGTCTTGATCCAATGCGATTCACCTAATGACATATCCGGTTGGTAACGGATGTCGTAATGGACAAATTCTTTTAAAGAACCGTTTTCGAAATAGAGCGCTTTGCCGGGCTCGAGCTTGCGGATATCTTTGTATATGCTGACAGGACTGCAAATGGCCTGAAAAAATAGATAGTGGTAAATAGCCTCAGGGTCGATTTCTCTTGAAATGTCAGGCGCCAAAAGGATATGCTTCATGCGCGAGGCCGCAACAAGGCCCCCGGATTTATGGGAATACGCAACAGGCCTGATGCCGTAAGGATCTGTGGCAACGAGGAGGTTGCCTTTTTTTCCGTCCCAGAGCGCGAAACCGAAAGCCCCTCGCAGCCTGTCCGGAAAATCGGACCCAAATTTTCTATATAGTGCCCAAAGCAGTTGTCCGGGGTCTGGGCGCTCATTGTGGCCCAAGTCGACCAACTTTAAAAGTTCTGCTTCGTTGGTCAGATCAAGATCATAGGCCACTGCGGCATTCTTATCTGCCCATAATTCCTGGCCCGGAAACTCTTTCCACGCGGCAAGGACAAGCCCCTGATCATGGAAAGTCAGGGTTTGGGCGCCACTTTCCTTTAACCGATGCTCCAGGTCGTCCAGGTTCTGGTTTCTACATTTTGCGGCAAAGAAGCCGCCTTTTGGGATTCGAGGTTTCATTTTGGTGGTTTTATTATGGTTTTTATGTCAGACAGGATTAATCCTCCAAGGCGGACAAGCCCTCCAGAGGCGGGCAAGCAAGGATTTACAGGATGAGTTTTGATGTTTTAATCCTGAATATCCTGTCAAAGAAGTCTCTTTGAAAGACCTAAATTGTTACCTATTATGAAATTTGTCTACTGAGACAAAATTTAAGTTTTTAAATCCCTCATTTGGTCAATGAATCTTTACAAAAAGAGACCAAGATAAGCTCATCAAGGACTTTTTACGAAACCATCAATATTAACAATGGAAGCAGTATGTTCAGTGTAAATAAAATAAGAAATGGAATGTATAGTTTTTCTGGGCCGTTAACTATTCACCAGATAGAAGACCTTAAAAATGTGTTGGAACACTTTTTGAAAGAAAAAAATATTACTCTAATCTTGGAAGAAGTTACAGAAATCGACACTGCGGCTATACAACTGTTGGTCTCTTTTAAGAATACATACGAAAAAACAAACGATCGGTTATCTGTTCGAGCCAATGAGTCTGTTCAGGGGGCGCTTAACATTTTGGGGCTCCGGACACTGACAGGGAACTGATTCTTAATGGAAAAAAAAATATTAATTGTCGATGACTCCCCCACGCTTCGCTCCTCTCTGTCTTTCTGCCTGAGCAATGCCGGTTATGTGGTAACAGAGGCGGTAGATGGGGAGGATGGGTTGCAACAACTGGAAAAACTTAAAGAAAAAGGAGTGGTTGTCTCTTTAATCATAGCTGATATCAACATGCCCCGAATGGATGGGGTGACATTTATCAAAGAGATAAAAAAGACCTCTTTCAAGTATGTCCCGATTCTGGTGCTCACCACGGAATCGCAAGAAAGCAAGAAACAAGAAGGGAAAGATGCAGGCGCTGCCGGTTGGCTGACGAAGCCCTTTCGCCCTGAAGACCTGTTATGGATAATAAAAAAATTTACTCGACGACCCCATGGATCAAAAACAACTATTTGATATATTTTTGTCGGAAGCCGACGAATTGATTCAAACAATAGAAAAGGATCTCGTTGCGCTGGACTCTTCTCCAGATAATGCTTCCCTGATTGACGAGCTGTTCAGGGCTGTTCATACCATAAAGAGCAGTGCGGCGATGGTCGGTTTTGAAAAGACTTCAGAATATGCCCATCTGTTGGAAAACCTTCTGGAACGCTTAAGAAACAATACAATGGGAGCCACCAAAGAGTTAATTTCTTTTCTCCTAAGCTGTGGTGACTTCCTAAAAAGGATGCTGGAAAACGGAGCCCAAGGGCGGGATGAATGCGATCCGGATGAATTCAACAAGATGAAAGAGACTCTCACCCAGCATCTTGACACTCCTGCAGAAGATACATCCCGAGTAGGAATAAAGGAAAGAGAAGTACTACCTGCATCTAAGAAAATTTCTTACTATAAGATCAGTATGGCTTTTCAAAAGAATCTTTTCCTGAGCGGACACGACCCCCTTTTGCTTCTCTTAGAGCTTCAGGAATTGGGAGAGCTTGCTCGTATTGAACCGAATCTGTCCAGGCTCCCGGGTATTCATGAGATATCTCCTTGTGATCTGTATATCTCATGGGGCATCTTGTTTAAAACTGAACATTCTATCACTGATATTGAAGATGTCTTTATCTTTGTCCGAGAAAACAACGATATCAAAATCGAAGATGTTTCCGACAGATTTCACAAAGATCTGGGTATTAGTGAAGTTGACAAAATTCTTGAGGAACTCCAGATAGCCGAGGAAATAACATCTGAGCAGGAGCTAAAGGAGACTCTTCAAGAACAGAAAAAGACCACGGCTCCCCTGCGTCAGTCCACGGTACGAGTAAAGACCGAAAAATTAGATCGGCTGGTTAATCTTATGGAAGAAATGACAATAGGTTTGGACGGCTTATTCCTTCTACTAGACGGCTCTGCAATCAGGAGCGGAAAGATACTGGAGAAGTTAGAGCATTTGATCGCTGTAGGAAGGGAGGCCCAGGAACAGGTTATGATGACCCGCATGTTCCCTTTAGAAGCGACTTTCAGTAGGTTTCAACGAATGATACGAGACCTCGCTGTAAGCCAGGATAAACCGATCAGAGTAACAATAGCGGGGGCAGACACAGAGCTGGACAAGGATATAGTCGAAAAAATAGAGGATCCTCTTAAACATATTATACGAAACTGTGTGGATCACGGAATCGAAAGTCCGGAAGAAAGAAAAACAAAAGGGAAGCCGGAGGAGGGTGTTGTTTCGTTAAAGGCATACCAAAAAGAGGGAAGAATTTATATAGAGATAGGTGACGACGGCAGAGGTCTTGACGAGCAACGTGTCCTTAAAAAAGCTATTAGCAGGAATTTTATCTCTGAAGGGTCTACACCTACTAAGGAAGAGCTTTATAATTTTCTTTTTCTCCCCGGGTTCTCTACAAGAGATGAGGTCAGCGAAATTTCAGGCCGGGGGGTCGGTTTGGATGTAGCACAAACCAATGTATCAGAATTGGGCGGAACCATAGATATAGTTTCTGAAAAGGACAAAGGGACAACTTTTATTATTAATCTCCCTATGACATTAGCAATTATTAAGGCAATGCAAATTAGGGTGGAAAAAGAATCTTTTCTTATACCTTTTTCAGTAATTGCCGGCCTGGCCCAGCCACTGCCTGGAGACATTAAGACAATAGAGACAAAGGAAGAATTAATCAATTTCCATGGAGAATATATTCCTTTAATTCGGTTGGAAGAGGTGTTTCAAATCGAAGACCCAAGCGAAGAGAAATCTATTGGTATCGTTATAATTGTCGAAAGTGAGAGAAAAAGGTTCGGCATCTTTGCTGATGACATTGTAGATGAACAGCAGGTAGTGATCAAAACTCTGGAGACAAATTTCCGAAAGGTGCCGGGAATTGCCGGAGGCACAATATTGGGAGACGGTCAGGTTTCCCTCATCATTGATATATATGGTTTAGAGAAGATGTTCTTCAAAAAGGATGACAAAAACGGGATCATCGGGGAGTGGTCGCAAGATAACCAGGAAGAGCCCCGGATTTTTGAGGGATAGCCAGATTTGAGTCGATAAACGTTAGGGGGTAAGAATGCTCGGGCAACTATTTAGCTGGATAACTGGACGCTTAAGGGTAAAAGTTTTGGTCTCGATAGCCTCCACTGTTATTATTCTAATGGGAATTGTCACCTACGTGACTGTCTCCAGTTCTACTCGGGTTCTGATGGAAAAAATAGAACACTTTGGACTCGACTTGGCCAAGAACACCTACAGCGGGATCAAACATCCAATGGCAATGGGAGACAGCCCCACAGTTCAGCAACAGCTCCATGACATAAAAACTCAAACAAAGGACGTGGAGGTTTATATTTGTGATTATAACCAGGAAATTATATTCGCAAGCAATGAAGAAAACCTTAACGTAAAGGCCTCAGACATCATCGCTAATGAAGAATCTTTAAAAGCCCTCAAAAATATGCTTAGGACAGGAGCCGCCCCACAAAAAGGCTTTATTGAACATCACCCAAACGAGAAACATCTGACTACATTTATCCCGATGCCTAATGAAAAGGCCTGTTATCATTGTCACGGGTCATCCAGAAAGGTTTTAGGATCGCTTATTGTAAGACATTCCGTCAGTGCGGATTATGCAACCATAGCTTCTACCAGAAATTTTTTTATACTCTTCAGTTTAATCGGCATATTAGCCGTCATATTTCTCTTGAACCTATTGCTGTTCCGATTTGTAACCAAGCCTGTCAGAGAACTGGCCAATAAGGCCCAGCAGGTCGCTGAGGGCGATACTTCGGTTACTGCAAACGTCGATACTAAGGATTCTATTGGACGGCTGGCAAAAAATTTCAACTTAATGGTAAAAAATATCAATGACAAAATGGAATATGCCAATAGCTTAAAGCTCGGTATATCCTTGCCCTTTTTCATGGTAGACCCTTCAATGACTATTACCTACCTGAATGAGGCCGGCTCCAAGTTATGCGGATATTCCAGAGAAGAAGTTGAAGGAAAGATGAAATGCCCGGATGTCTTTAAAAGTACAACGTGCGAAAACAGGTGTCCCATGAGGCAGTGCCTTGAGACGGGTGAGCCCACAGAAGATGTTAGGCTTCAAGTTACGAGCCGTGAAGGAAAAGAGATCCCTATTCTCGCAAGCATTGCGGCACTCAGAGATTCCACAGGAAAGATCCTTGGTGGATTTGAGATATGGAGGGATATAACCAAGGATTTGGAATCTGAAAGATTGTTGAAAGAAGCTGCGGAAAAAGAAGAAGATCAGCGTCGATACTTAGAGGGAAGGGTTGACTCCCTCACTAAGACCTTGGACAAGGCCGCAGAGGGCGATTTGTCACAACTGGCTGAAACAACAGAAAAAAATGATGCGATGGACATCCTTGCCCAAAAGACAAACGAAATGTTCAATCGTATTGGCCACTTGATCCATCAAGCAAAAATCACAGCGACCTCAGTTGTTGGGGGGGCAAAAGAGATCTCGTCCGGGAACCAGGATCTCGCTTTGAGAACTCAGCAACAGGCTGCGACCGTTGAAGAGACCAGCGCTACTCTTGAACAGATATCAACCAGTGTCAATTCCACCGCCGCCAGCACGGTAAAAGCGGACAACCTCGCCAAAGAGGCTGTCTCGCTGGCACGCGAAGGAAAAAATATACTGGCAAAGACCATAGACTCTGTTACAGAGGTCGCTGTCACCAGTAAAAGAATTGAAGAAATCATGGACCTTGTCAGTGAGATCACCTTTCAAACCAAGTTGCTTGCCCTGAACGCAGCAGTCGAGGCCGCGCGTGCAGGCGAACATGGCAGGGGATTCTCCGTAGTAGCTAACGAAGTCAGAATGTTGGCAAAAAGAAGCGCTGAAGCAGGCAAGGACATTCAGGCTCTGATCAAGGACAGTATGCACAAGGTTGAAACAGCACAGCAATTGGTAAACCAGACAGGTTCCAGCCTGAAAAAAATTATCGAGCATATAGAATCTCTTTCGGAATCTATTTCAGAGGTATCTTCAGCCACGCAGGATGAGTCAAATGGGATCGAACAAATTAATATGGCTATGACGGAAATCGGCGATGTGGTTGAGCACAACGCAACATTGGTTGAGGAACTTGCGGCGGCAAGCGAACAATTGACAACAAAAGCAGAGATTCTGAAAAGTCAAACCGATGACTTTATTCTTGGTGAAGTAGAACAAATGTCTCCAATAGTCCCGGGGGCAACGGAGATTGTCAAACTCCCCGTTCAAAAAGAGCGGAGAGGATCCACCCCTCCGGTGAAAAAATCTCTAAGAGATGATCTGATACGCAAAGGGGAAATTACAGAAGAGCCTGAAGAGGACTTTGATGACCAAGAGATGGATGGGTTTGAGGAATTTTAGAAATTCATTATGCAAAAACAAGAATATATCAACTTCACCATAGATCAAGAAGAATACGCTATAGAGCTTGTCTGGGTCAAAGAAGTAATTGAGTATAAAAAAATCACAAGGCTGCCAAACATCGGCCCCTTCATAAAGGGGGTTATAAATTTGAGAGGTCTTATTGTCCCGGTTGTTGATCTCCGAGCCAAATTTGGTTTGCAATCAAGGCCATATACAAAATTCACTGTTGTTATCGTGCTGGAGACATTAAACAAGGTCTTTGGGATTATTGTTGATACTGTTCCTGATGTCGTCTTGCTAAGCTCAAAGGAACTTCAACCTCCCCCATCCTTTAAGAGCTTAGTCAATAAGAAATATATTAAAAGGATCGGACGGACAGAATCGAGACTTATTATTATTCTTGATACAGAATATATCTTTTTCGATCAGGAGGCTCCGGATAGAATAGATTCTCCTTCTTTTGAGTTAAACAGGAATAGTCAAGGTGCGCAAAAAATACAGTCGCCGATTTAACAAAGATGTTTTAGTATTGATGCCGGGTGAATATTTCGCAAGTAAAGATCCGGTAATTATCTGCACCCTTCTGGGGTCCTGTATATCAGCGTGCATCTTCGACATAGTAAACAAGATCGGTGGCATTAACCATTTTATGCTTCCCGGCCGGGTCGATCCGGATAATTTTATTCACACAAAAGGAGGGCGCTATGGCATGTACGCCATGGAACTACTGATAGGAAATCTCATAAAGCTGGGAGCGGCAAGAAAAAATCTCAGGGCCAAGATCTTCGGAGGAAGCAATGTGTTAAACTTTCGTAAAACAGAAGGTGATGTCTCAAGTTCAAACATTCAATTTTCTAAAAATTTTTTGGAGATGGAACAGGTCCCATTGTTGAATATGGATGTGGGAGGCTCTGTGGGAAGAAAAATCTTCTTTTTTACCGATACCGGAAGGGTTCTCTCGAAAAAGTTGATCGTAACATCAACATCAGAAGTTATCCGGGAGGAACTTCGGTACAAAAGAAATCTGTTCAGAAAAAGGATTGAAGATTCAAGTTCCACCATATTTGATATATAAAATATGATACAACCCAAAAAAGTTCTAATTATTGATGACTCGAAAGTCGTTAGATATATTTTAACGGATATACTATCCCAAGACAAATCTATAGAGGTTGTTGGGACAGCTTCTGATCCGTATGAAGCAATAGATAAAATAGAAACCTTAAATCCCGATGTTATTACCCTGGATGTAGAGATGCCGCGCATGAATGGAATTGATTTTTTAAAAAGGCTTCTACGGCACAAGCCCTTACCGGTAATTATGATCAGCTCCTATACTAAACAAAACAGTGACCTGACCATAGAGGCATTAACTACGGGCGCTGTTGATTTTATAACAAAACCATCAGAAGACCCCAACACCGGGTTAAAAACATTAAGCAAAGAAATCGTTACTAAGGTGAAGAATGCAACCCATTATAAGGTAAAGGTTCCACCTTTTTATTCCAGCCTATCCGAACATAATTCCAGGTTCCCAGAAAACCACTTTGTTGTTATAGGCGCTTCCACAGGCGGGATTCAGGCTATCCAACATATCTTACAGAATGTTCCGCCTACACTAAGCGGTCTTGTGATTGCACAACACATCCCTGGAAAATATATCCCTGCTCTTACTAAAAGACTGGACAACGTTGCCACTGTACGAGTTAAGGAAGCGCGACATAACGATCGGATTCGACGTGGACTGGCGTTGATTGCTCCACCAGAAAGCCAATTGCGCATCAAAAAAGATGCTTGGGGCTATTTTGTGTCTGTTGAGGAACCGGATTCTGCGGATCTTTATGCACCCTCGATAAACATCCTTTTTTCTTCTGCTGCTGTATCCGCAGGGAACAGAACCATAGGGGTTCTTTTGACCGGTATGGGACAAGACGGAGCGCAGGGATTGTTGACCTTAAAAAAATATGGGGCTCATACTATTGCACAAGATCGTGAAAGTTCGGTGATATTTGGGATGCCCAGGGCAGCTATTGCACTAAACGCTGCTGGTCAAACCTTGTCTCTGGAAAAAATTCCCAGGGCTATAGTTTCAAAATTGCTTTCTGTAAACAGTGAGGAATCTAATGGCGAAGATTTTGATTATTGATGATAGCAAACTTGTCAGGGAGTTTGGAATGAGTATCCTTTCAAAGGAGCGTCACGAAGCCTCTTACGCCCCAAATGGCCATGAAGCGCTTGAAATGATCTATGCGGAAAAGCCTGATCTTATTTTACTCGATGTGATTATGCCCGGTATGGACGGATATGAAGTCTGCAAACGATTGAAGGCTGAAGAAGAAACTCATGATATCCCCGTAATTATGCTC